>JBQCJO010000100.1:0-4167 GCA_051952735.1 Rhizomicrobium sp. | reverse complement strand
GTTGCGCGCATCGAAAAACGTGCCAAAGCGGGACAAAAGACCGAGAAGGTGCTGTTCGAGACCGGTTACGGCCCGTCGGGTCTTCCGCATATCGGCACCTTCGGCGAGGTGGCGCGCACGACATGGGTGCGCCGCGCCTTCGAACTTATGAGCGATGTGCCGACGAAACTGATCGAGATGTCCGACGACATGGACGGTCTGCGCAAAGTGCCGGACAACGTGCCCAACAAGGAAATGATGGCGGCCAATCTCGGCAAGCCGCTCACCGACATCCCCGATCCGTTCGGCACCGCGGAAAGCTACGGCCGCAACATGAACGCGCGGCTGTGCGCGTTCCTCGACCGCTTCCACTTCGATTACGACTTCCGCAGCGCGACGGACATGTACAAGTCCGGCGTCTATGACGACGCGCTGATGCATGTGCTGGCGAAGTACGACGAGGTGATGGCAGTGATGCTGCCCACGCTGGGCGAAGAGCGCGCGTCCACCTATTCGCCGTTCCTGCCGGTGAGCCCGCGCTCGGGCAAGGTGCTGCTGGCGCCGGTGGTCGCGCGCGACGTCGCCAAAGGCACGATCACCTACATCGAGGAAGACGGCAGCCAGGAGACCGTTTCGGTGAAGGGCGGGCATTGCAAGCTGCAATGGAAGCCCGACTTCGGCATGCGCTGGGCGGCGCTCGACATCGACTATGAGATGTTCGGCAAGGACCACCAGCCGAACCAGGCGCTGTATGACCGCATCTGCAAGATCGCGGGCGGCGAACCGCCGGAGCATTTCGTCTTCGAGCTGTTCCTCGACGACAAGGGACAGAAGATCTCCAAGTCCAAGGGCAACGGCCTCACCATCGACGAATGGCTGACCTATGGGCCGGAAGAATCCATCGCGCTGTTCATGTTCCAGAAGCCGCGCACGGCGAAGAAGCTTTACTTCGATGTGATCCCCAAGGCGGTGGATGATTATCTCGACCTGCTGCGTGCCTATCATTCGAACGAAACGTCGGATGAGCAGCGGCTGGAGAACCCGGTCTTCCACATCCACAACGGCCATCCACCGACCGAAACCTATCCGGTCAGCTTCGCGCTGTTGCTGACGCTGGTGAGCGCCTCCAATGCGCATGACCGCGATCTGCTGTGGGGCTTCATCCGCGCCTACGCGCCGCACGCGAATCCGACGGACAATCCCGGTCTCGATCGTCTCGTGGGTTACGCACTGCGCTACTACGAAGACTTCGTGAAGCCGACGAAGCAATACCGCGCGCCGACCGACAAGGAACGCGCGGCGCTGCTCGATCTCGCCGATGCGCTGGAGAAGCTGGGCGACGAGCGCGACAGCGAGAAGGTGCAGTTCGAAGTTTACGAGATCGGCAAGAAGCACCAGTTCGAGCCGCTGCGCGACTGGTTCAAGGCGCTCTACGAGGTGCTGTTCGGCCAGACGCAAGGCCCGCGCTTCGGATCTTTCGCCGCGCTGTTCGGATGCCGCGAAACGGCGGCGATGATCCGCAAGGCGCTGGCCGGAGAACGCGCAGCGTGAGATTTGCACTCGCGCTGGCGTTTGCGCTGATCGTTTCCGGCGCGCAGGCGGCGACCCCGTTCGATCTCTACGAACAAGGCAAATACGACGCCGCGATTGCGGCCGGCATCGCACAAAACAACGCGGTGGGCTTTGCCATCGCCGCGCGATCCGAACTCGCCGCCGAGACGATGCGTGCGACGCGCTGCCTGGAATGCATCCAGCGCGCGCAGGACTACGCACGCAAGGCCATCGCCGCCGATCCGAAGACCGCTGATGGTCACGTCTTTCTCGCGGTCGCGCTCGGCCGCGAAGGCCGATTGCTCAGCACCTTCACCGTGCTGCGCCGGGCTTATCCGTCCAAAGCGAAAGCGGAACTCGACGCCGCCATCGCCGCCGATCCGAAAAGCTACTTCGCATGGAGCGCGCTGGGGGGCTGGAACATCGAGATCGTGCACAAGGGCGGCGCGCGGCCCGCGCATCTGATCTATGGCGCGTCGCTGGAAGACGGCCTTGCGGCGTTCGACAAAGCCTTCGCGCTCGCGCCGGACAATGTGGGCCTGCGCTATCAATATGCGCTCACGCTCTCCGCCTACGATGTGAATGCCTATCGCGCGAGGATCGAGGATGCGCTCGCGCGTGCCGTAAACGGCAAGCCACACGGCGCTTATGAGGCGTTCGTGCAGGCGCGCGCGAAAGAGCTTCGCGAGGCGCTGAGGAAGGGCGATATGGATGCATATGACGCGCTGGTGGCGCGCGATCAGGGCAGCCCGGACTAATTACCTCAGGCCGACTACTGCGACGACCAGATGATCCGGTGCATGAACGCCAGTTCGGGCAACGCGAACGCACGATCCTCATGCTCGGGGTTGAGCGACTTCAACTCGACGCGCTGCGCGGTGAGACGGCCCACCTGCTTGCACATCACCTCGCCAGCAGTCGTCTTCACGACGACGCGGTCGTTGCGGCGCACATTCTGTGCGGGCGAGACGACGATGCGGTCGCCGTCGCGATAGATCGGCAGCATGGAGTCGCCTGCGACTTCCAATGCATAGGCGTGTTCGTCGTTGAGATCGGGAAACGGGATTTCATCCCAGCCGGAACCGGCGGGAAAACCGGCATCGTCGAAGAAGCCTTTGCTGCCGGCCTGCGCCATGCCGATCAGCGGCACGGGACGCGACACATAACGCGGCGGCTTGGCGCCGCGCACGGCATAGGAGGTAAACTCATCCAGTGTCGCACCTGTCGCCTGCAACGACTTGGCGACGCTTTCGGTGGACGGCCAGCGCAAACGTCCGTCGGGCCCGACGCGCTTGGACTTGTTGAACGTCGTCGGATCGAGGCCAGCCGCCTTCGCGAGACCCGATGCGGACATGTCGTGATTTTCCGCCAGCAGATCGAGTGCGTTCCAGACCTGCTCGTGCGTCAGGATCTTGTTTGCGTTGCGCGCCATATGAATGAAGTCCACCTATCCGCTATTTATCCTATGAGGGTTTGACCCCAGGCGCAAGAGCGACTATGCGGCGCGTCGGATCGGGAATCGCACGAGAAATGCTGACAGATTTGGGCGCCGCCGCACTTCGCCTTCTGCCGCCGGAAACCGCGCATCGCGCGACGCTGCGCCTGCTGCAGAACGCCTCGCCGCTATTGCCTGCGGCGCGCACCGACGATCCCAAGCTGGCGCTCACCGCGCTCGGCATGAACTTCCCCAATCCTGTGGGGCTCGCCGCCGGTTTCGACAAGGACGCAGATGTCCCCGATGCGATGCTGAAATTCGGTTTCGGTTTCGTGGAATGCGGCAGCGTCACGCCGCGCCCGCAAGAAGGCAACCCGCGTCCGCGCCTGTTTCGCCTGCGCGCGGATCGCGCCGTCATCAACCGCATGGGTTTCAACAATGGCGGCATGGATGCGATGGCCGCGAAACTTGCGCGGCGCGCGAAGCGCGGCATCGTCGGCATCAATATCGGCGCGAACAAGGACAGCGCCGACCGCATTGCCGACTACGAAGTGTGCTTCGCAGCGCTGGCACCGTTCGCAAGCTACATCACCGCGAATATCTCTTCGCCCAACACACCGGGCTTGCGCGGGTTGCAGAACAAGGACGAATTGCAGAGGCTTCTGGAGACGCTCACCAATGCGCGCGCCCGCGCGAGCTATCTTCCGATCCTGCTGAAGATCGCGCCGGACGTGACGCCGGACGCATTGGATGACATCGCCGACGTCACGCTCGCGTCCGGCATCGAAGGCATCATCGCCACCAACACCACCATCGCGCGGCCGCCATGGCTCAAAAGCAAGCAAGCGGGCGAGAGCGGCGGGCTTTCCGGTGTGCCATTGATGACGCCATCAACCGCGATCCTCAAAGCGCTGCGCCAGCGCGTCGGCGCGAAGCTGACACTGGTCGGCGTGGGCGGCATCGCCAGCGGCGCGGACGCTTATGCGAAGATCCGCGCCGGCGCATCGCTGGTGCAGCTCTACACCGCCCTCGCCTATTCCGGCTCCGGGCTCGTCGTGCGCATCAAGCGCGAATTGAGCGCCGCGCTGGCACGCGATGGCTTCTCGACCATCAGTGACGCGGTGGGCGCCGATCTTCGGTAACTTCCGTTAATTTCAGTCTGCGCGCGATGCCAAAGACTTAGCGCGCGCGGAAACCATAAT
>JBQCJO010000099.1:0-2911 GCA_051952735.1 Rhizomicrobium sp. | reverse complement strand
GCCGGCGCCTGCGCGGGTTTCGCGGCCGGAGTTGAAGTCGCTTTGTGATCTCCGCCGCCATGACTTCCCTGATGATTGCCACCACCGTGGCTTCCATGGCCGTGATGGTCCTGATTCTGCGCAAACGCCGCCGGTGACGCCAACATGAGCGCCGCCGCGGCCGCAGAAGCGAGAATGAATTTCATAGAATAACTTCCCTTCGAGAAAGGTGAGGCCCCATACCTGCAACCAAAAATACGTCACTCCGGCGAAAGTTCCACCTCTGTTTACCAAATGCTGCGGTGCACCTATGGTCCGGCGCGGAAAAGGCGGATTCCATGACAAATTTTTTCATCCGGAAAGCCGGAAGCGGCGACGAGGGCGTCGTGCTGTCGCTGCTGCGCGAGCTGGCGGACTACGAAAAGCTGCTGGACCGTTTTCACATCACCGAAGAGATCGTGTGCCGGGATTATCTGGGCGAGCGGCCGTTGCTGAACTGCGATCTGGCCTTCGAAGGTGAAACGCCGGTGGGTGTGGCGACCTGGTATTGGACCTATCACAGCTTCGCTGCGCGCCGGGGGATCTTTCTCGAAGACCTGTTCGTGAAACCGCAGATACGCGGCAAAGGCTATGGCAGGGCGCTGCTTGCGCATCTTGCGCGAACTGCGCTGGGCAACGGTGGCGGGCAAGTGGAATGGGAAGTGCTCGATTGGAACGAGCCGTCCATCGCCTTCTACGAAAGCATCGGCGCCAGGCGGCAGGGCGGGTGGTTCACCTATCGCCTGCAGGACGAGGCGCTGAAAAAAATGGCTACCTAATCTTCCGCCTTTGTGTCTTTCGCTAACTATGCCAATAAGAAAATATGTCAGTTCGAATCCGCATGCCTTCTGTTTCTTTTGTGGTCGCCCGAAGCGAGCCTGACCATATTATTGGCTGCGATAATCAGCTTCCCTGGCGCCTACGCAGCGACCTGCGAAACTTCAAGGCCATCACTTCGAATCATGTCGTTATCATGGGTCGAAAAACGTTCGACTCCATAGGACGTCCGCTGCCCAACCGAATTAACGTAGTGCTTTCGTCCCGATCCATCGCCGAACAAGGAGATGTAGTCTTTGCAAAAAACAGAATTTCTGCACTTTACATGGCAGACCTGTTTTCCGTCTTGCATGGATATAAAGAAGTCTTTGTGATAGGCGGCGGTACGATTTACAAAGAATTCGAATACAACAAAATATATCTCACCGAAGTTTATGCCGAAGGAATTCGTGGCGATACTCACTTCGATAAAAAATTTGATATGCGTTCGTGGACGCTATTGAGCGAACAAAAATTCCCTGCTTCGGAGTTTGATGAATATCCCTTCGCGATAAAAGTCCTGAAGAAGAAAGATGAAACCACCCATCTGCACCGAACGCGCTCTCTAGCGAAGTTCTTGACACCTGACAAAAACCTTACTGAATGGGAATTATCCCAGCTTTCTCGACTAAAATTGCCCCGCGTCAAATCAAGTAAAAATATGTTTGCGGGCATCCAGTTAGAGTTTCTGACAAATCTCGCTGGGGAAATCGATCTTGCCTCTGTCAAAGAACTTCGCTGATTATTTTAGCGCATAGAGCGCGTCGAAGTTCGCGATCCACGTCGTGCCGCCGTCTTTCGAGATCTCGATCACCTGATGCACGCGCCGATCCGGCATCGGTGTCAGCGTGGTGCGGTCCATGACCACGCGGCCGTCGGGAAGGTCGAGATTGCCTTGAAAGCGCGTGCCGCCTTCCGGCGTGATCGCGATCAATGTCTTGTGTTTCAACCCGCCGGGCTGGGCGGTGTTCAGCGTGACCCAGACCTGATCCCATCGGTGCGCGCGGGCGTCGTAGGAGAACAGGCTCTTGCCCTGATCGTTCGCGTCGGCGCCGGTCCAGTTCTCGATCACCGCGCATCCATCGAGCACGCGCTCGACGCGATCCTTGCCCTGAAAGCTTCCGTCTTTCGCGTCCGTCACACGCCAATCACCGATCCAGAAATCCAGCGCCTTGGCGTTCGTGCCGTCGCGGCAGGTCTGCGCGGGTTCGGCGATGGCGAGATTGGGCAGAAGCAGCGCGATGGCGATGGCCAGATGGTTTCGCATAGTCACCCCCTTGCATGGGCCGAAAGGCCCGCTAGCCTCGCGATCAACAAGCAATCGAGGGGAAACGTCCATGCAATTTCGCGAACTCGCCACTGGCCTGAAATTTCCCGAAGGCCCCGTCGCGATGGATGACGGCTCGGTCATCGTGGTCGAGATCGCGTCCAAGAAAATCACGCGCGTGAAGAAGGACGGCAAGACGCAGACCATCGCCAAGGTGAAAGGCGGGCCGAACGGCTTGGCCATCGGTCCCGATGGCGCGCTCTATGTCTGCAACAACGGCGAGAACTTCACCTACACCAAGCGCATGGGACTTCTCATTCCCGGCCATGCGCCGAAGACGCATAAGGGTGGGTGGATCGAGCGCGTGAACATCTCCACCGGCAAGGTCGAGCGGGTGTACGACAAGTGCAAAGGCGAGAAGCTGATCGCGCCGAACGACATCGTGTTCGATGAAGTGGGCGGCTTCTGGTTCACCGACCACGGCACGACGACGGACAAGTACCGCAGCCACGGCGCGCTCTATTATGCGACGGCGAACGGCAAGAAGATCACGAAGGTGTTGCGCGAACTGGTGACGCCCAATGGCGTTGGCCTCTCGCCGGACAACAAGACGGTCTATTACGCAGAGACATTCACCGGCCGGCTTTACGGATTGCCGCTGGAGAAGCCCGGCAAGGGCGCGCGCGTGGAAGGCTTCACGCCGGGCTCGTTCGTGAACAATTTCCCCGGCCTTGGCTATTTCGACAGCCTTGGCGTGCAAGCCGACGGCGGCGTGTGCGTTGCCACGATCCTTGCTGGCGGCATTACGAC
>JBQCJO010000098.1:0-6570 GCA_051952735.1 Rhizomicrobium sp. | reverse complement strand
CTGGAGGAATGTTCGAGGGCCCGGCCGCGCCCAGAAGCGACGCAAGCGCAAGCACGGATGCGGCAGGAACGATGGTACGCGATGTCATGGTGTTGTCTTCCCCTCTGTGAAATCTTGTTCTGGCGGCGTGAGGCTACGCCCCGCCGCGCGCGTCAGGCAATCGCCGCAAGTGCGGCATTCACGGCGTTTGTCGCGTGTCCCCACACGCTGCGTTTCCATTCCGGCGTATCGACGTAGAACGCGTCGCGGATTTCGCGCTTCACGCCCGTCCATTCCGGATCGTTCGGCCTGGCATGCAGGTGCAGCCAGTTATCGCGGCGCAGCGCGTTGAACACGTCGCGCGTGGGCCGCGTGCCGACTTCCAGTGCAGCGAATGTCAGTTCCTTGCCTTTCATCCAGTGCGCGACGGCCTTGTCGACCGTGCCCTGCAGCGGCGGCGAAACGGATTCGCCGGCTTCGCTGGATTGCAGGTCGTCGCCCCACATCGCCTTGGCGCGCTTGTAGGCAGCGCTGCCCGGCAGGTCTTCGGTGATCATTTCGGCCGCGCCATGTGCGCCAAGGCCGGTATGGAAATCGATGACGACAAGCTTCTTCACGCCTTTCAGTTCTTCGCGGAAGACGTCCTTCAGCATCGCTTGCGACCAGCTTTCGCGGCTGCCGCCGAAATAGATTCCGTCGGCGTGATTGTATTGGCCGGTCGAGATCGCTTCCTGCAATTTGAACGCACCATGCGTATCGGAATAGGCGCGCAGCTTCGCGTTCGCCGCCTTCATCGTCTCCGGCTTGAGATCGGAAAGCTTGATCGCGTCGGCGAGTTCGTCATAGGCCCTGTTTTTCGGCGGCTTTGCGAAATCGGCGAAGTTGCGGTTGATGTCGGCATTGTCCTCGTTCACGCGCCGGTCCCAGGAAAAGCCGAACGGGTTGAGTGCATGCAGCAGAACGATCTTGGCGCCCTTCACCGCGCGCTCCGCCAGTCCCTCGCGCAGAAGCCCCGTTTGCACGCCGGAGCCGAAATAGCCTTCCACCCCATGCGTGCCCGAGATGAGCAGCAGCGCCGTCTTCGCATCGCGGTCGCCGATGGTCGTGGTGTCGAGGAACAGCGGCTTGCCGTCCGCGCCCTTTTCGCTCGGATGCAGACGCGAGGTCACGCCGAGATCGTTCGCTTCCGCCGCCGCGATGAAAGCGTGGCGCGCTTCGCGGTAATCGTGCGGAAAATATTTTTCGATTGCAGACATGAGAGGCCTATAGTCCAGCCGAAATTTTCGAGCCTGTCGAGATGAGTGCGTTCGGTCCGTTGCAGCAATTGCGCGAAAAGCCGATCCCCGATCAATCGCCAATCCGCAATCGCCCCTCCGGCTGGCGGGCGAAAGTCCCGCTGGATCGCGCCGGCGCCGCATTTTCCGAGCCGCTTGTGGATATTCACGCGCACGGTATCGCGGGCGAAAATTTCTATCATTCCGAACGCAATCCGCCTTACTGGCATCGGGTCGAAGGCTCGGTGCCCGATCTGCTCGCCCGCCAAACCGTTGCGGCAAAGCTCGCAAAGGTGAATGCACGGCTGAAGCCGAAGGGCCTGGAGCTCTATGTGTTCGACGCATGGCGGCCCCGCGCGGTGCAAGCCTATTTCCACGACGTGTGGGTGCCGCGCGAATTGCAGAAGCGCGATCCCTCGCTCGCCGGCGAGGCGCTGATGCGCGAAGTGAACCGCTACTGGTCCGCGCCGACAATGAACGACGATGCGCCCGCGCCGCATTCCACCGGCTCCGCGCTCGATCTCACCTTGCGCTGGATCGGCGGGGAGCATCTGTGGATGGGATCGCTGTTCGACGATGCTTCTCCCATCGCGGATCGCGACCGCATGGAAACGCATGCCGATCCGATGAGCTTCTCCGACACCGAAGCGCGCGCCAATCGCCGGCTGCTGCATTGGGTGATGAGCGAAGAGGGCTTCGTCGGATATTCCGAGGAGTGGTGGCACTTCTCTTATGGCGACCAGTATTGGGCCGGTGTCAGCGGCGCGCCCGCCGCGCTCTATGGCAAAGCGAAAGACTAATCCGAACGGCCGAGTTTCACCGGCGCGGTTTCTTCCATGAGCAACGTCGCAAGCAGACACAGGATCGTCGTTGCGATCAGCCACCATGCAGGCGCGAATTTGTCGCCCGTCACATGCAGCAACTCCGTCACGATGGGTTGCGTGGTGCCGCCGAACAACGCCACGCCCACCGCATAGACGCTCGCCATCGTCGCGCTGCGCACGCGGGCGGGCAGGGCTTCGGTCAGCCACACCAGACTCACCGCGCCGCCCGATTGCGTGAACACCGCCAAAGTCGCGGTCGCGGCGAGCAATGTGATCGCGGTTGTCTGCGACGTGATGAGCAGGAATGCGGGATAGGTCAGAACGATGATCGCCACGCGCGGCCAGATCATCAGCGGGCGGCGGCCCACGCGATCCGACATCCATCCGGCGATCACGCTGAACACGACGTTGCACACGCCGAACACCAACGTCGCGGCGAAGGAGACGTTCACCTTCATATTCAGAATGATCTGCGCATAGGTCGACATATAGGCGAGCACATAAAAGCCCGTCGTCGATCCCATGATGGAAAGCAGGCCGAGCATCGCGATGCGCCACACCTTGGGCGACGGCCCTTGCGGAATTTTCGGGGTGTCCGGGCGAAGCGTTTCCGGCAGGTTGCGCCGAACGATCAATCCCAGCGGCACGACGAGCACGCCGAACAAAAACGCGATGCGCCATCCGAACGCGGCAAGCTGCTCCGCGCTCAGAATGCTTGCGAGTGTCACGCCGGCGATGCCGGCCAGCACGGTCGCCAGGCCCTGGCCGCTGAACTGCAACGCCCCATAAAGCCCGCGTTTTTCCGGCGGTGCGGCTTCGATCAGAAAGGATGTCGTCGGCCCCACATCGCCGCCCAGCGCAAAGCCTTGCACGAGGCGAATGGCCAGCACGGTGATCGGCGCCACGATGCCTATCTGCGCATAGGATGGTGTGATCGCGAGCGCGAATACGCCGGCACCCATCAATCCGAAGCTCAACATCATGGCGGGCTTGCGGCCCACGCGATCGGCATAACGGCCGATCACCATCGCGCCGATGGGACGCATGATGAAGCTTGCGGCGAAAGTGAGGAGCGTCAGCATCAGGCTGACGAACTTGTCGTCTGACGGAAAGAACGCCGCGCCGATCTGGATGGCGAAATAGGCGTAAGTGGTGAAATCGTAGAATTCGAGCGCGTTGCCCGCCACGCATGCCGCCAGATCGCGCTTGCGCAGTTGCATCTATTTGAGGATGGGACGGAACGCGCCGTCCCAATCGCTGCCGGGCGGATTCTTCTCGAACCACCCGATGCGCGTGAGGTGAAGGTCGTAGAGCTTCTGGCTGGCGCCGGAAAGCTTGCGGCACTGGTCGATCAGCTCGCGCGCCTTGCTCCATTGCTGCGTGCGCACGGAATCGAAGATGTGATCGTGAAAGGTCGCCAGGGCGCGGAATTTCGGTGAGGCGCGCACCAGCGGATTGCCCAGAATCGCAAAAAGCTTCACCGGCAATTCGCGCGGGCCTGCCGCGATGAAATCCACTTCGAGGAAGGCGTAACCGCGCTCCGCGGCTTTGCGCGTGTCGTCGGTGACGACAATGGCGGGGCCATATTGCGCCGAAAGCTCGCGCGTGCGTTCGGCCAGCAGCGTGCAATCTCCCGTCACCGAATAGGACGTCTGCCCATGCGCCGTGAATCCGCCGGTGATCGCTTGCCCTGTGGAAACGCCGACGCCGATCTCGATGGAGGGAAATGCCGTGCCGTCGAGGCGGCGTTCCTGCGAGAGCTGCTCGTTCACCGTGGCGATGGCAACCGTCATCGCCTGCGCAGCGTCGCAGGCATGGATCGCATGCTCGCCATCATCCAGCGGTGCGTTCCAGTAGGCCATGAAGCTTTCGTCGGAGAGATGACCGATGGTGCCGCCATGCTCCAGCGCCGCGTCCACGAGAGGTTTCAGCGCGGTGTTGATCATGCGCGTGAAATCGGCGGGATCATCCCTGAACGCTTCGGCGAGTTCGCCGTAGCTGCGCAATCCGCAGGACAGGCACGTCACCATCCGCGTTTCGCCCTCTAGCTTGAGCAGATCGGGTTCGCGTGAGATGCGATCGAGCGCAGGCGCGGGCAACATGCCGGCAAAGGAACGCTTCAATTCGCTGCGCGTGCCGACAATCCCCGCGACGCGCGCGCTGAACCCGCCGAACCAGCACAAGGCGAGCGCGATGGATGGGGTCGCGGTATCGAGCAGCACATGACTGTTGGTGAACAGCATCCAGCCGAAGCTTTGTGCCGCGGCGATGGCCGCCAGCGCCAGCGCGCCGCCCCACAGGATTCCGATGCGCGCCAGAAGCAGAATGAGCGCCGCGCCCGCGACCGCGAGGAAGACAAGTTGCGGCAGATAGCCCGCGCTCTGCGCGAGCGATTGCCCGAGCAGGATGTTCTCCAGCGCTTCGGCATGAATATCGCCGATGCTGCGCATGCCCAGCGGAGTCCGCACCGTGTCACCGGG
Organism: Rhizomicrobium sp.; assembly: GCA_051952735.1. Classification (GTDB taxonomy): domain Bacteria; phylum Pseudomonadota; class Alphaproteobacteria; order Micropepsales; family Micropepsaceae; genus Rhizomicrobium. The sequence continues at coordinate 2,013 of JBQCJO010000098.1, read as the reverse complement.
TGGTGCAATGACGACGATGGTGCTCTTCAAGTCGGGCGGCGTTGCACTGTCCATCACCGCCGAAGCGTCCAACATTCGCGCGGCGGCATCGCGCGAAAACCAGATGGCGAACGCGCCGTCGCGCCGCGTGGGCACCGTGAACCCGCCAAAGGTGACATCGGCAATGCGTGGCTCGGCATCGACGCCGGGGATCGTGCCCTGCGCGCCGTGCACCGCCATCGGCGCCAGAGCGTTCCGCAAGGCTTCCGCATCGATAGAAGGAACCGGCGCGCCGTTCAGGCGATAGACGAGCGGTAGATTGCGAAACACGCCATCACGATCCGGCGCGAGATTGAGTGCGCCCGTTCCCGCACTGGACGTTTCCAACAGCGGCAGCGCGCGCGACGCAAAGCGATACGCGCGTGCGTAATGCAACGGATCGCTCGCGCCATCTGCTGCGATCTTCGCCTTGGAAGGAACGCTGTCGTCACCGCTCTCGTCGTTGAGCACAAAGCCGGTGATCGCCTTGATGCCGGAGAGCGCTTGGCCGAACGTCTCGTCCGCCGACATCATCTTGCCCAGCGCATCGCGCGCTGCGTCGTTCTCCGGTCCCGGCGGCAGTTGCGCGGCGAAGCGTTCCGGCGATGCGGGATCGCGCGCATCCAGCGGGAAGGCGTACAGGATGATCGGCGTACCGGCCCGTTTCAGCGCCTCGGTTGCGCGCGCGAGCGTGTCGGAGGCCCAGGGCCAGCGTCCGTATTTCGCTCGCGCTTTTTCATCCAGCGTCAGCACGCGCACATGGAAATGGCCGCGCGCGAAGCTGTCCTGATAAGCGCGCGGGCGTTCGTGCTGATAGAGGTCGAATTCCGTGCCGGCGAGCCGGGTCGCCATCCCGCCCGCATCGAGCGCAAAGACCGCCGCCGCCAGCACCAGAAGAGCAAGCGGCAGCGCCCAGATCGAGATGGAATTTGCCCCGCGCATGACACCCCGTGAGCGGCGGCGTCCATGCGTTGCCGTCTGCTCGTAACCATATCCTATGGCGCAGAACCGGTTGAGGGGGAAGGGAAATTCCCAAAAGCCGAGCGTCAGGCGGAAGGCTCAAGCGGGTGACAAATGCGTGACGGAGGCGTCATTTTCCTTGCGAGACGCGTATGACAAGGGTAGCGTTTCGGCGCGCGACAAACACCGAGCGAGGAATCCCATGGAAAACATCACCAAGGATCCGGCCTATAACGCGGCCGATCCGAATGACTTTCCCGCGATGCTGGATGTGAATCGCTACGGCGCGCGCTCCACCGCGTTCGACAAGATCATCAGCGCGACCCACGACCACTTCTGGGATCCGCTCGACAAGAAATATATCGACTTCACCATGCCTTTCGACATGGAGAAGGATTACCTCATCAATCCGGAGCTGAACGGCGATCTGAAGACCGCGATCGGCGACAAGCTCGACGAGCGCCAGAAGATCAAGCTCGTGAACATGGACACGTGGTGGTCGCTGTCGTCGATCCTGCATGGCGAGCAAGGCGCGCTCGCGCTGTCGGCTTCGCTCTGCCATATCCTGAAAGATCCGGGCGCTCAGGAATACGCCGCCAACCAGACGCGCGAGGAAGCGCGCCACGTCACCGGTTTCTCTGCTTACATCAAGGCGCGTTGGGGCAAGCCGGTGCAGGTTGGTCCCGCACTGGGCAATCTTCTCAACGAACTCGTGTCCTCGCCGCTGGTGTGGAAGAAGATCGTCGGCATGCAGATGCTGGTCGAAGGTCTCGCCATGGGCGCTTTCGCGACGTTCTTCAAAGAGACGCGCGATCCGCTCTGCAAGCACCTCATGCAGCTCGTGATGACGGACGAAGCTTTCCATCACAAATTCGGAAAGATCTGGGCCGACCGCACGATCCCGCATCTGTCCAAAGGCGAGCACGAACAGATCGAAGACTGGGCTGCGCAGGTGTTCCAGGTGCTGCTCTACAATCTGGGCTCGCCGGATCAGAAGGCGTGGATCTACCAGGAGCTGGGTCTCGATCCCGTGTG
>JBQCJO010000097.1:0-6387 GCA_051952735.1 Rhizomicrobium sp. | reverse complement strand
TGCCATCGACAATTCGCTGCCACCACCGCCGACGCGGCCTTCGATCTGCGCGATGGTCACTTTGTTCATGGTGCGGAAGCGCTCGCACATGAGATGGAAGGCGTTGGGCTCGCCGTGCGTGGGCGTGGACTCGGTCGGAAACGAGAGGATCGCCGATACGTCGAAATGCGCGATAAAGAAGTCCGGATTGGCGCTTTTCAGAATGAGGACGAGCGCCTCTCCGTCATCCGCGACTTCTTCGGACAGTGCGATCAACTCGCGGAAGAGGTCCAGAGTCATCAGGTTGATCGGCGGGGCGTCGATAACGGCGCTGACAATGCGGTCTTGCGTCGTGATCTTCAGCAAGCGGTATTGCGAATATCTGCTCACCGCGCCTTGACCTTCACATAGGTGCCCGGCGCGTCGCCGAGAACCTTCAGCTTTCCGTCGCCGGGTTTTCGCGCGGAGACTTTGGGGCCGGAGAGTTTCGAGAGCCACGCATCCCAATCCGGCCACCAGGAGCCGGGTGTTTCCTTCGCACCAGCCTGCCAGTCTTCCACTTTCGCCGGATAAGGCTTGCCGGCTTTTCCGTCGGGCGTCATGCCAAAGGCGTCGTTCGTCCAGTACTGATATTTCTTCGCGGCCGGTGGATTGATGACGCCGGCGATGTGTCCGCTGCCCGCTATGATGAAGCGCACCGGGCCGCCAAACAGTTTCGTGGATTTGTAGACCGAGCGGAACGGCGCGATGTGATCGTCCTTCGCGCTTTGCAGATAGATGGGAATCTGCACTTTCGACAGATCGAGCTTCTGATCGCCCAGCACCATCTTGCCCTGCGACAGGCAGTTGTTCTTATAGAATTCGCGCAGATAGAAGAGATGCGTCGCTTCCGGCATGCGCGTGGTGTCGGAATTCCAGTAGAGCAGGTCGAACGGTGCGGGTTCTTTGCCGAGCAAGTAGTTCTGCACCACGAAAGACCAGATCAGATCGTTGGCGCGCAGCATGTTGAACGTGGTCGCCATCTTGCTGCCTTCCAGCACGCCGCCGGCTTCGTCCATCTGCTGCTTGAGCGCCTCAAGCTGCTCGTCATCCACGAAGATCTTCAGGTCGCCCGCTTCGCTGAAATCGGCCTGCGCGGCGAAGAAGGTCGCGCTGTTCACGCGGTCGTCTTTCTCCGCTGCCATATAGGCGAGGGTGGCCGACAGCAGCGTGCCGCCGATGCAATAACCGATGCAGTTGACTTTCTTTTCGCCCGTCGCGGCGGTCACGGCGTCGAGACCCGCGAAGATGCCGTCGCGCATGTAATCTTCGAAACTCTTCTTCGCGAGCTTCCTGTCGGGGTTCACCCAGGAAGCGACGAACACAGTGTAGCCTTGCGCTGTCGCCCAGCGGATGAAGGAGTTTTCGGGCCGAAGATCGAGGATGTAGAACTTATTGATCCACGGCGGGAAGATGAGCAGCGGCGTCTTGTAAACCTGCTCGGTTGCCGGATCGAACTGCAGCAACTCGATCAGTTCATTGCGGAACACGACCTTGCCGGGTGCGGTCGCGATATTCTCGCCGATCTTGAACGCGTCCGCGGACTGCCGGATCGACAACTGGCCGCCGCCGCGGTCGAGATCCTCCAGAAGATTGTTCAATCCCTTGACGAGGTTCTCGCCGTTGGATTGCAGCGTCGTGCGCAGAACCTCCGGATTGGTCAGCACGAAATTGGTGGGCGCGATCGCGTCCGCGAACTGCTTGGTGTAGAACTCGACGCGCCGCTTCTCGCGGGGATCGAGTTTCTTGTCGACCCGCGCGACCGTTTGCTGCATCCAGTTCGCGGTCAGCAGATAACTCTGCTTGATGAAGTCGAAGACCTGGTTTTCCTGCCATTCCTTGTCGCGGAAACGCTTGTCGTTCGGGGCGGGCGCCACCACGGGCTCGGAATCGCCGCCCATCATGCGGCGGGCGGTGCGCTCCCACAGGTTCATGTAGTCGCGCCAGAGCTGGAACTGCGCCTCCATCATCGCGCTGGGATCGGCGATCATGCCGCGCAGCAATTCGGTGAAGGCACCCGTGAGATTGAGGGGATCCAGCGGCTCGCCGCTCCCCGCCTTCGCGGATTGCCGGCGGATGAAATCGGCGAGAAGTTGCTGGGACTGAACGCCGACCTGCACCATGTTGCGCGCGAACGTGCCGGGATCGCCGATCCGGTAATCTGTTGCCGTATCTGCCGGAGGTTCTCCGGATTTTGGCCCTGCCGGGCCCTTGGTGCTGTCTTTGGCCATGACTATCCGCGTGAGCAGGCAACCTTCGGCGTCATCCTGCCCCAATACGTGCCATTCTGAAAAAAGCAGATTTCGGCGCTGGCGCGCCCTGGATTGATACGCGCCCGCTCCGGTTGCGGCAAGGCGCGCACTTCACAGCTTTGTCGCCACAAGGCTTGATTTTGCTTGCCTTTTCGCTTGGAACGCCGGGGTGGGGCGGGTATAGAGAATCGAGGGCGTCTGCGCCGTTGAAAACATGTGCGCGGATCGTTGGAGGTCTTATGGAATTCTCGCTTTCTGATCTGGGCGGAAGACTGACCCGGCTTGCCGCGGTGATCGCGATTGCCGCTTCGCTGGGTGCCTGTTCGGTCATGCCGGAGTGGATGGGCGGCGATCCCGACACCACGACCGCAAGCGACGACACCGCTGCGTCCGCGCCCGACCAAACGCAGACGGCGGACGCCAATGCCGCGTCGAACAACGGTCAATTCCCGGATCTCGCCGATACGCCCAGCCGTCCGGCTGCACCCTCGACGGCGGATGATCAAAAGAAGGTCGCAGATACGCTCGCGGCAGATCGCGCACAGCAGAATTATAGCGCCGACGCGCTGCGGGCTGGTGCGGAAACCGCGGCGCCGCCGCCGGGGGCCGCGCCGTCACCGGATGAGATCGCGGATGTCGACGCCGGATCCAAATCGGCGTCAGCCGATGCCGATAGTGCGTCGGATTCCGATAGCGACTCCGCTCCGGCTCCAGCCTCCGCCGCGCCGCCGCCTTCCACGCCCGCCGCTGCACCGACAACGGCCGTCGCCAGCAACACCGTGCCGGCGCCCTCGAGCGGTGTCCCCGCCGTTCCGGCAAGCACCGTGCCGGGCGCGCAGTCCGTCGCCATGAGCGACGCAGCGCTGGGCTTCCAGGCTTCCAAAGCGCCGCCGCTGGACGCCTCGGTGGCGCAATTCGTGCCGCAGCCGATCATGTCCCGCTATCAGCAGACCGCGTCTCTTGGTGGCGCGGCAGGGGTGGGAAGCGGCTCGTATTCGAGCGGTCCGGCTGTGCCGGCGGTTCCGGGTGGTCAATCGGCCGTCGCCATGGGCGGCCCGGAGCGGATGACCGGCGCGGTGGTCGCCAATTATGACGCCTTCCAGGGTGGCGCGCAGCCAGCCGTCGCCTACTCCAATGCGATGGGCTTGCCGCCAGCCGCCGTCATCGCCTTCCCGAGCGAGACGACAATCCTGAGCGCCGACGCCAAAGCGCAGGTTCAATCGGCGGCGCAATCCTTCAACGCGCGAGGCGCGACCGGATATATCCGCGTTGTCGGCCATGCCGCTGTGGCTTCGACGAAGATTTCGGAATCGCGCCGCTTGCAGGTGAATTTCGAACGCTCGCAGGCGCGCGCGACGGCGGTTATGCGCGAGCTCATCAAGGACGGCGTTCCCGCGAACAAGATACTGATCGATGCCGTGGGCGATACGCAGCCGGTCTATGACGCGGCTGCGCAGGGCGAAAACGGCAACCGTCGCGCCGAAATCTTCTTCCAGGGCTAAAAACGGGGAACAGCTTGCCTGCGAGGTTGGCGCGCGAGAGCGTTGTGGACGCCTTGCGCTTGCCCATCGCAAATCCCATCGCTGAAGCGGCAGCCTGCATTCTGCTGGTGCCGATGCTGCTCAGCGTGGCGATCTGGAACGGCTTTCCGCTCATCTTCTACGACACCGGCGCTTATATCCTGCAGGGGCTGGGACGTGCGTTCGTGGTCGAGCGCTCGCCCGTTTATTCGCTGTTTCTGGGATATGGCGGCGGCGGAAAAAGTCTCTGGCTGATAGCGATCATCCAGGCCGCGCTTACGGCCTTCGTGATCGTGGAAACCGCGCGCTGCGTTGCGCCGAGAATGCGTGTTGGCGTGTTCATCGGCCTGGCGTTCGCGCTCGTCATCCTCACCGGGTTGCCGTGGTATGCGGGCCAGATCGAGCCGGATTGCTTCACGGCGCTAACTGTTCTTTGCACTTATCTCCTGGCGTTTCATGCGCGTGACCTGGGATGGCCGCGCGCCATTGCCATCTTCGCCACCGCAGGTTTTGCCGCGGCGACGCATCCGTCTCACATCCTGCTCATTGTAGGACTGGTGCTGATCGTAGCGGTGTTCAAGATCGTCAGCATCGCGCGCAGTGGTGCGGATGGATTGCGGCTTTCCAGTCTGGCGCTGCCATTGATGAGTGCGATGCTTGCTGTCGTGCTGACATTCGCCGCCAACTATTCGCTGACCGGAAAGCTGTTTTTCAATCGCTCCGGCGGCGTGTTCGTCTTCGCCAGCATGTTGCAGGACGGATTGGTGGATCGGCTGTTGCACGACACTTGCCCGCAATCCGGATACAGGCTTTGCATCTATAAAGACGAAATGCCGAAGACCGCGGAACGATGGTTGTGGTTTCCGGATAGCCCCTTCGCGCGCATGGGCCACTTCGTTGGAACAGCCGAGGAATCGCAGCGCGTGGTCTACGATATTCTCGCCCGCTATCCCGGCGCGTTCATTCTCTCGACGATTCACGACACCGCGGAGCAACTCGCCGATTTCCGGACGGGCGATCAGATCGAGCCGCAGGAATGGGCGCTTCATCGCAACCTCGATCGCTTCATCCCGCATCAGATGACCGCCTATATGCGGGCGCGCCAACAGGAAGGGACAATCCGCTTTCACTATGTGAACGACGTGCACTGGCCTGTGGCGATGCTGGCGCAGATCGGCCTCCTGGCGGCGTTTGTGATGATGGTCCGTCAGCGGCGATGGAACTCTGCGATCTTTCTGGGATTTGTGATGGCGGCGCTTCTGGGCAATGCGCTGATCTGCGGCGCGCTTTCCAACCCGCATGACCGCTATCAGTCGCGGCTCGTCTGGCTGCCGGTTTTCGCGCTCGCCTTGTTGGGGACGGAAGGGCGCTTTTCCTTGCGGGACCACACAGAATCCGTCACTTAATCGGGCCTATGGCACCACCCGTCCGCATCGCGCCCTCCATCCTCTCGGCGGATTTCGCGCGTCTTGGCGCGGAAGTCGAAGCCATCGAAAAGGCCGGTGCCGATCTCATCCATGTGGACGTGATGGATGGCCATTTCGTGCCCAACATCACCATCGGTCCGGCCGTGGTGAAGGCGCTCCGGCCGCATGCGAAAAAGCCCTTCGACGTGCATCTGATGATTTCGCCGGTCGATCTCTATATCGAGGCATTCGCGGAAGCGGGCGCGGACGGGATTACGGTGCATCCCGAAGCCGGGCCGCATGTTCATCGCACGCTTCAACTGATCCGCAGCCTTGGGAAGAGGCCAGGTGTTGTGCTCAATCCCGGCACGCCGATCGACGCCATCGATAACGTGCTGGATCTGGTCGACCTCGTTTTGATCATGTCGGTCAATCCCGGTTTTGGTGGGCAGAGTTTCATCTCCAGCCAGCTCAAGAAGATCGAAGCAGCCGCGAACCGCATCGCGAAATCGGGACGCCACATCGATCTTGAAGTGGACGGCGGCATCACGCCGGAAACGGCGAAGATGGCCGTCTCGGCGGGCGCCAATGTTCTCGTTGCCGGCACCGCCGTGTTCAAGGGCGGTCCGGATCGTTACGCAGCAAACATCGCCGCGCTGCGGGGCTGACGCGCGTGGCTGGGCGCGGGCGATCGGTTCCGTTCAGTCTCCTGCCGGAAATCCTGCGGGCGTTCTGGCACCGGCTGATGACACCCCTGCGCATCATGCGCCGGCGCAACTGGTTCTCTCGGCGGCTGCTGAAGGGCAAGCTTCCCGACCACGTCGTCTTCTATCCCTATGACGCGCTGCCCCGCCGTCTCGAAGATGCCGATGCAATGTTGAAGGGCCGCTTCAGGTTCTTCGGTGAAGCAGTTGATACGGCAGGGAAAAGCATATTCGACCAAGCGCCCCCTTCAGACACATGGCAGAGGGGTCTGAACGAGTTCGGTTGGCTCCCCGCGCTCTCGGCGGCGGGTGGCACGCCCGCGCGCGATCTGGCGAAAGACCTGATCGGGCAGTGGGTGGCGCGCAACAATCGCTACTCCGAGCCTGCGATGCTGCCGGAGACGGTGGCGCGGCGGCTCTCGAATATCTTCGCGCATGGGCGCTTTGTCCTCTCCAACTCGGACATGCTCTGGCGGTCCAAGACCTT
>JBQCJO010000096.1:0-5618 GCA_051952735.1 Rhizomicrobium sp. | reverse complement strand
AGAATCTCGCCCTTCACGTCCACGGTGATCTTTCGCGATAGGTCGCCGCGGGCCACCGCGGTCGTCACTTCCGCGATGTTTCGAACCTGGCCGGTCAGGTTGCCCGCCATGGAATTCACGCTGTCTGTCAGGTCTTTCCACGTTCCGGCAACGCCCGGCACGTTGGCCTGTCCGCCAAGGCGACCTTCGGTGCCGACTTCGCGCGCCACGCGCGTCACCTCGCCCGCAAAGCGGTTGAGCTGATCGACCATGGTGTTGAGCGTTTCCATGAGCTGGAGAATCTCGCCCTTCACATCCACCGTGATCTTGCGCGAAAGATCGCCGCCCGCGATGGCGGTCGCCACTTCGGCGATGTTGCGGACCTGGCCGGTCAGGTTGCCCGCCATCGAGTTCACGCTGTCGGTAAGGTCTTTCCACGTTCCGGCCACGCCGGGCACTTCCGCCTGTCCGCCCAGCTTTCCATCCGTGCCCACTTCGCGCGCCACGCGCGTTACTTCGGCAGCAAACGCGTTCAGCTGATCGACCATCGTGTTGATGGTTTCCTTCAGCTGCAGAATCTCGCCGGACACGTTCACGGTGATCTTTTTAGATAAGTCGCCCTGCGCCACCGCCGTCGCCACGTCGGCAATGTTGCGCACCTGCCCAGTGAGGTTCGACGCCATCGAATTCACCGAGTCGGTCAGGTCTTTCCAGGTTCCCGCGACGCCGCGCACCACAGCCTGCCCGCCCAGTTTTCCTTCGGTGCCCACTTCGCGCGCCACGCGCGTCACTTCCGAGGCGAACGCATTCAACTGGTCCACCGTCATGTTCAGCGTTTCCTTAAGGCTAAGGATTTCGCCTTTCACATCCACGGTGATTTTCTTGGAAAGATCGCCGCCCGCGATCGCGGTCGCGACATCGGCGATGTTGCGCACCTGCGCCGTCAGGTTCGACGCCATGAAGTTCACATTGTCGGTGAGATCCTTCCAGGTACCGGCGACGCCTTGCACCTGCGCCTGACCGCCGAGCTTGCCTTCGGTGCCCACTTCGCGCGCCACGCGCGTCACTTCGCCGGCGAACGCGTTCAGCTGATCCACCATCGTGTTGATGGTTTCCTTCAGCTGCAGGATTTCGCCGGACACGCTCACCGTGATCTTCTTGGAAAGATCGCCACCGGCGATGGCCGTCGCCACCTCGGCGATGTTGCGCACCTGTCCTGTAAGGTTCGACGCCATGAAATTGACGTTGTCGGTGAGGTCCTTCCAGGTCCCGGCGACACCCGGCACTTGTGCCTGACCGCCGAGCTTGCCTTCCGTTCCCACTTCACGCGCCACGCGCGTCACTTCCGACGCGAATGCGTTCAACTGGTCCACCATCGTGTTGATGGTGTCTTTGAGCTCCAGAATCTCGCCCTTCACGTCCACCGTGATCTTGCGCGAAAGATCGCCGCGGGCCACCGCGGTCGTCACTTCCGCGATGTTACGGACTTGGTCGGTGAGATTGCCGCACATGGCGTTGACCGAGTCCGTCAGATCCTTCCACGTTCCGGCCACGCCGGGCACGAGGGCCTGGCCGCCCAATTTGCCGTCAGTGCCCACCTCCCGCGCCACGCGCGTCACTTCGGAGGCAAAGGAGCGCAACTGATCGACCATCGTGTTGATGGCTTCCTTTTGCTGCAGGATTTCGCCGCGCACATCGACCGTGATCTTTTTGGAAAGATCGCCGTTCGCCACCGCAATCGTGACTTCCGCGATGTTGCGGACCTGCGCTGTGAGGTTCGACGCCATCTGGTTGACGCTTTCGGTAAGCTCTTTCCAGACGCCGGTGACCTCGTGCACCTTGGCCTGTCCGCCCAGCTTGCCTTCGGTGCCGACTTCGCGGGCAACGCGCGTCACCTCCGAGGTGAAGACGCCGAGCTGCTCGATCATCCTGTTCACGATGTTGGCGGAGCGCAGGAATTCGCCTTTCAGCGGCCGCCCGTCCACATCCAGGCGAACTGTCTGCAGAAGATTGCCTTGCGCCACCGCTTCGATGGCGCTGGTGACTTCGTTTGTCGGCCACAGCAGATCGTCGATCAGTCCGTTGACCGAATCTTCCATCTCGCCCCAGGCGCCGTTCGTGGAATCCAGCTTCACGCGGCGGCGCGTCTCACCGTCCCGGCCCACCGCTCTGCCGACGAGCGCCAGTTGTTGCGCCATGCGTGCATTCGCCGAGGCAATGTCGTTGAAGCATTCCGCGATTTTTCCGCCGATACCGTCGGCCGTGGCATCGAGACGCGCCGAGAAATCGCCCGCGCGCATCGCCTGCAGAGCGACGAAGAGCGTCCCCATATCGAATCCAGCGCCCACGTCTCGCAAATGGCCGTTGGCGGGCGTTTCTGCCGGTTTGACGACAGACTCTAGACTCGTGGATTGCATTTTTTGCCCCGGCTGCCGCAAATTCGATGCGCCCGACAGAAGACGCGATCGGGCGCGAAGCCATCGCAATTCCCCGAACGAGCCCAGTGTTACGCAGCGGTGAAACGCACGAGTTTCGATATGGTTCCCAACGCGATGATCGGTTGATCCTGGGGAGGCATTTCGCTATGCCGGTTCAACCATCTGAATGCACTCGCAAAAAGGCGCCGCTCGGCGCCGCCAGTTCCCGAGACGCCGGTGACGGAAGAAGAGGTCCTCGCATCCATTTCATCTAGCCTGCCCTCCATCTGGGCGCTGGAGGTGTTGCTTCTTGTTCGCAGCCAGCCGGCGAAACATTGGTCGTCGGGTGAGTTGGTGCGCGAATTGCGCGGCAGTGCATCGGCCATCGCCGTCGCGCTTTCGGCGCTCGAGGCCGCACAACTGATCCTGCGCAATCGGGGCCGCGTGCATTACAACGCAGCGAACGCCGATGTTGAAGCAGCCGTCACCGCCATCGCGGAGCTTTATGCGACGAAGCCGGCGGCCGTCATTCGTGCTATAGTTTCCGGGGCAGACCGAAATTTGAAGATGTTTTCCGACGCCTTCCGATTCCGAGATGAAACGAAATGATTTCGCCGGCAGCATTTGTCTATCTGCTATGCCTGCTCACCAGCATCGTCTGTGCGGGGCTGCTGATTCGAAGCTATCTCCGCAATCGAACCTCGCTCCTGCTTTGGAGTGCGATATGCTTTTCCTTGCTGGCCTTGAATAACGTCCTGGTATCCTTGGACCTGTTTGTTTTTTCCGGCGTCGATCTGACAATTCTGCGAAACGCGTCCCTGCTCGCGGCACTCGCCACGCTCCTCTACGGCTTCATCTGGAAGGTCGATCGATGAACGCCTTGGCGGTTTTCCTGACCGGCATGAACACGGCAGGCTGCCTGGTGGCGGGATTTTTGTTTTTCCGGTTTTGGCGGCGCACGCAGGACTTTCTGTTCCTCGCGTTTGGCCTGGCGTTCCTGCTGTTCGCAGCCAATCAAGCGGCCGTGGCGCTCCTGGGCATTCCGCGCGAATCCCAAAGCTGGATCTATCTCCTGCGGCTCGCAGGCTTCACGCTGATCATCGTTGCGATCCTGCGGAAAAACCTGCGCGGCACTTCCTGATCGCGAAGTGGTGCCTTCCTGCCGATCAGAACGACCAGCGCAGGCTCCCCCGAACACCATGGTCGCGGCTGCGCGATGAGAACGCACCGTCATATCCGACATCGAGAACAAGCGTCGGCGATGTTAGACGCAAACTATCAGCCCAAGACGCAAGCATCGTAACGGCGCTGTCACCCGGCCTTGCTGCTCAGGCCGCTTCCACCACCGGCAATGGCGCTTTGCCGGAATCGCGCGCCATGCCTTTCCAGCGCCACATCAGCAACACCGCCGTTACATCGACGATGACGGAGAAGATGCTCGCTTCCGGTCCGAAAGCGCCGCCGTTGAACCACTGCGGCTTGGCAAGAAGATGCGGAAGAAGCCAACCCGACTGGGTGAAACCGCTCACGTCGAAACCCAGCAACGAGCCTTGCGCCCAATTCCAGCCGAAGTGAATGCCGATCGGCAAAGCGAGGCTGCCGGTTCGCAAATAAGCCAGGCCGAGCAGGATCGCGCCCAGCACGGTATCTATCGTCGCCAGGACCAGGGTGCCGCTATCCATGCCGGGATTGCCCCAATGAGCAGCAGCAAACAGAACACCCATCACCAGCAGCGCGGACGTCGCACCAATGCCGTCAACGAGGCGCTGAAACACGAATCCACGAAATAGAAGTTCTTCGAGCACAGCGGCCCATGTGAAGAACCAAACTCCCGTGGCGAGAGCAGCAAGTCCACGCGCCGGATCGAGTCCGAAGCGGACACCGCCGGCGAGGAAAATCAACGCGGCCACCATGAGCATCAAGACCGTTCCGAATGCGATACCGGCCAGAACCTCGCGCAACCATTTTGCATCCAGCCGCAGCCCGACGCCGGACAGAGGCTCTCCGCGCAGGCGCATGCAGATCCATGTCACCAGCAGCAGGAAGATCACCGGCAACGGCGACAACAGGTCTTTGCCAACGCCAATGTGTTGCAGCCCTTTGGACACCGGGTGGTAGACCCATTGGCTGGCGAGAAAGACGGCGAGAAAAAGGAGAATCCACCAGCCGCTCCGCAGCCGGCCCTCGTTGTTGCGTAATAGCTTGTTCAAGTGCGCGCCCCGTTTCGGACGGAGATAAGGCCCTGCTGCCGGCGCTTCAATGCAAACGACAAATAGCGTCGAACGAGGGGCGTTATGCGTCCAGAGCTTCGATACAAACTAGAGGCGTGCCGGAAGCCGCGTGGCTCAGCGCTGCGTCGAGGGGGCGAGTGGTACAGTTGGGTGGGTTCGAACCACCGACCTCCGGATCCACAATCCGGCGCTCTAACCAACTGAGCTACAACTGCACAGGTGCGTGGACGCACACATATACATAAGTGAAGGGGCCGGAAACTAGGGTCCGGCCCCGCCAAAATCAAGCGAAGCTTTTTCGCCGAAAGGCTTTTTCTTTCAACGCCTTCTGTGGAGCCTTTGGCCGGTCAGGCCGCCAGCGCCCGCTTGGCGTCGCGGTATTCAACCTCCAGCCGGGAAACCAGTTCCTCTACCGTCGGCGCGTCGTGGATTTGCCCCACGCCCTGCCCCGAGCCCCAGATGTCGCGCCAGGCCTTCGCCTTGGTATTGCCGCCGGAGCCGAAATTCATCGCCGACTTGTCCGAGACCGGAAGATTATCGGGGTCCAGCCCCGCCGCCTGCACCGATGAGCGCAGATAGTTGCCGTGCACGCCGGTGAAGAGATTGGTGTAGATGATGTCGCCGCCGCCCGCCGCTTCCACCAAAGCGTTCTTGTATTCGGCGGGTGCGTTCGCTTCTTTTGTCGCGATAAAGCGCGTGCCCATGTAAGCGAGATCGGCGCCGAGCGCCTGCGCCGCGAGGATCGAGCGCCCGTTCGCGATGGAGCCGGAGAGCGCAATCGGCCCGTCCCAGAACTTGCGCAACTCCGCCACCAGCGCGAAAGGCGACATCACGCCCGCATGTCCGCCCGCGCCGGCGCACACCGGAATGAGGCCGTCCACGCCTTCGTCCACCGCCTTCTTCGCGTGACGGATGTTGATGATGTCGTGGAACACGACACCGCCATAAGAGTGAGTCGACTCCACCACTTCCTTCGGCGCGCGCAGCGAGG
>JBQCJO010000095.1:0-8931 GCA_051952735.1 Rhizomicrobium sp. | reverse complement strand
CCTTCAACGTCGATCCAGATCTCGATCATTTCGGTGGAATCGTGCCATGCGGCATCAAGCAATATGGCGTGACCAGTCTGCACGATCTGGGAATTCTTGTTTCCATGGCGGATGTCGATGTCGCGATGAAAGCGGCCTTCGAGGAAGTTTTCGGTCCGGTTGAAAACAGCCGCTGAGTTTCTATCTGTCTGTCGTTCTTTGGGGCATTTTAGGGGAGAGAACGAATGCCACGTGTATCTGCAGCTTTTTTTACAGTGGGCGTGCTCGCCGTTCTGGTTGGCATGGTTTGGGGAATGATGATGGGCGCCACGCAAAACATGGTCACCATGCCCGCGCATGCGCATCTCAATCTGCTCGGTTGGGTGACGATGGGTCTCTACGGGACGTTCTACGCGCTCGAAGGATCCACGCTCTCGCCGAGACTCGCATGGACGAACTTCGCCGTATCGACGCTGAGCCTGGTGGTGATGATCCCGTCGCTCGCCATGTTCCTCAGCAACGGCAACGATCCGAAATACCTGCCGGGCATGCAGGCCGGTGAAGGGTTGGCGCTTTTGGGAATGCTGATTTTTGGAATTTCGGTCGCGCGCGAGTTGTTTCGCAAACGCGCCTAAACCGATGGCCGCCGGTGGAATCCTTTTTCCTCTGGCGGCTCCGCCTTTTCGAGATCGATGCTGCGCACCTGTGAACCTTCCGGGCCCTGCGCGCACGCGGTGATGAATGCGTTGACGGTGTCTTCCTCACCGTGAACGAGCATCTCGACGTCGCCGTTCGACCGGTTGCGCACCCAGCCGTCGATGCCGCGCTTCGTGGCTTCGCTAATGCAGAAATTGCGATAGCCGACGGCCTGAACGCGGCCCTCGATTCGGACGCGGAACGTTGAGATCTCCGGTGTATCGGTCATGAAATGCTGCGCTGCGAAATTGCGGAGCGACTATGGCCGCATCTGCGGCAGGAAGAAAGTATTTCCGCCCTACCACCGAGCCATCGCGCAGATGGGACGAAGTTATGCGTGCCGTGCATGTTGCACTTGCATCCATGAACTCTCAATTCACATGTCACTTGGGAGAGATTCATGAAGAGCATCGCCGCACGCATCGGCATGGTGGTTATCGCCCTTATCATTGCCGTGGCGGCGATCGACGGCGGAATATTCTATCTCTTCGGCGCACACTTCTATTTCGACCCGCCCAAACCGGATTACCCCAAGCCCACATCGGCGCTCGAAGCGCAGCGTCAGGATCTCGACTATTTCGGCAAGGCATTGGATCTGGACCGCTCGTTCTCGCCGGCGACGCGCGCCGAAGCGCATCGCCAGATTGCCGCGCTGGAACAGTTGACGAAAGCGCTGCCGCAGCAGGTGTTGCACGTCCGGCTGATGCAGATTTTCGCGCTCGCCGACAACGGCCACAGCAAGTTGCGCGCGACGGTGGGCAAGCGGAAGATTCTCGTAACGCCCGTGCGCGTCACGCGCTTCGACGACGGCTTTTACGTGATGCGCGCCAAAAATGAATATCGCGACCTTCTGGGTGGCCGCGTGGAGGGCATCGACGGGATGCCGTTCGCGGAGGTTCTCAAGAAGCTCGAGACGCTGCGCGGCGGCATCGAATCCTTCCGCGCAGAAAACGCCGCGGTGTTCATCGAGAACCAGGAACTGCTTTACGGTGTCGGCATCGCGCACAAGCCGGACCGGTCCTCGTGGACCGTCACCACGCCCGACGGACGCACCGTCACGCAGACTCTCAAAGCCTATCCCGACAAAGGCGACGTGATGTTCGTCTACGGCCCGCGCTGGCGTTCGCCGGAACCGATGAAGGACATGGACAAGGATTGGGTCGCCTACAACCCCGCGAGCGGAACGCTCCCGCTAAGCCTGAAGGACTTCGACAACCACTTCTTCCGGGCACCGATTGCCGGAACATGCGCCGAATATATCCGCGTCCAGAATATCGTGGACACCGACGGGCAGCAGATTCAGCCATTTCTCAAAACCACGGAAGAGGCACTGCAGGCGCACAGGCCCTGTGCGATCGTGTTCGACCTGCGCGGCGACGGCGGCGGCGATTACACCAACATGTGGCACTTCACCCATGCACTCCCCGACCTGACGACCGGCCGCATCATCGTTCTGACGGACGGAGGAACATTCTCGGCGGCGATCACGACGACGGCATTCACGAAGGACGCCGGTGGCAAGCGCGTGATGATCGTGGGGGAGCCTGTCGGCGATCGCATGCCGTTCTATGCCGAAGGCGGAAATGCCGTGTTGCCGAATTCCCAACTGTCCCTGAGTTACGAGACCGGCAAGCACGACTACATCCATCCCTGCCATGACGTGCAGAACTGCTTCTGGCTGAACTGGCTTTACCCGGTGCAGGTAAAGTCGCTCCAGCCGGACGTTCCGGTTCCCAACCGGTTCGGCGACTGGAACAGGAATTACGACGCGGCCTACGAACGCGCCGTGGCATTGGCGACGCAGCGGTAAATGCCCCGAATCCGCTATTAGCAATCTTAAACAGCCCCGGCACGGCAGCCATGCGTTTTGCGCGCGTTGCACGATTAGCAATGCAGAAACCAAGTATGTTCAAGAGTTTGCGTTTGGGGGTCCTGTGAAAATTCGTATGCGTTTGCTGCTCGCTGCGGCCGTCGCCTTGAGCGCGATTCCGGCGGCCTATGCCGCCGAATCCACCACCGGCGTGCTGCAATATCCGTCGACCTTCTTCGACGACGCGCGTCCCAGCACCGCTTACGACATGATCAATCGCGTACCCGGGTTTGTCTTCGACGATGGCAATACCGAACGCGGCTTCGCGGGCACCGCGGGCAATGTTTTGATCGACGGCCAGCGGCCAACCTCCAAGACCGACGATCTCGAATCCATCCTCAAGCGTATACCGGCGTCGAACGTCGAACGCGTCGACGTGGTGCGCGGCGGCGCACCCGGAATCGACATGCAGGGGCAGACCGTCGTCGCGAATATCATCCGCAAGAAAACCGACTCCACCCACATCGTGGTGCAGGCGGACGATCAGCTCTTTCTGAACGACCATCACACCATTCCGACAATCTCGGTCGAATACAGCAAGCACTCCGGCGACAGCATCTACGAAGCGTCCATCTCCCGCGACGCAGGCTACGACGACGCGGTCGGCAAGGGCTTTCACGATGTCACCGATGTGACGACCGGCTCCGTCGTTCATCAGAACGCGCGTTACAACGGCTTCGGCTTCGGCGGCAGCATGACGGGCGCCGTGACCACGCCGCTCTTCAGCGGGCAGTTCAAAGCCAATCTGGCGTTGCAGACTGAGCCATTCCACTCGGATTTCTTCTACACCGCCCCGGGCTTTCGGCAGGAGATTTCCGACAAGAACGGGCAGAACAACGGCGAGCTTGGCCTGCATTGGCAAGGAGACGTTGGCGGCGTGCAGCTCGAAACGCTTCTGTTGCAGCGTCTCGGCCACCAGACCGATCTCAACATCTCCGACGCGCCGGGCAACAATCAGCGTTTCCACAACACTTCAAACACCGGCGAGTCGATCGCGCGCGCGACGGTGCGCTACCTTCCGACGACGGCGCTGACGCTCGAGACCGGCGCCGAGGGCGCTTATAACTTTCTCGACGGCAACAGCGCGTTCCTCGACAACGGCGTCATCGTGCCCCTGCCCTCCGACGAAGCGGCGGTGAACGAGAAGCGCGGCGAAGTGTTCGGCCAAGCAACCTGGAAAATCTCCGACGAGTGGCTGGTCGAAGGCGGTGCGCGCTTCGAACTCTCCAAGATCAGCTCGACCAAGGGCGTGATCCAGAGCCACACCTTCTTCTATCCCAAGCCCCGCGCGGTGGTTACCTGGAATCCCGACAAGGACACGCAGGTCCGTCTGCGTTACGAACGCGTGCTGGGTCAGCTCGACTTCGGCAATTTCGTGGCTTCGAGCAATCTTTCCGGCACCGGCGTCACCGCCGGAAATGCGAACCTGAAACCGGATCAGCACACGCAATACGAGATTTCGTTCGAGCGCCACTTCATGGGCAAGGGTGCGTTCGTCGCGTCCTACATGCACGAAGAGATCAAGGACGTGGTGGACTATGTGCCGATCACCAATTCTTCCGGGACGTTCGACGCGCCGGGAAATATCGGAAACGGCACGAACGACCAGTTCAAGATCAACCTCACCCTTCCGCTGGACTGGCTCGGCCTCAAGAACGGGCTTCTGACCTCGACCAACACGATCGTTCACGCACGCGTGAAGGATCCTGTGACGGGCCAAGAGCGGGATATCTCGCCCGGCCAATCACGCCTTAGTTCCTTGCGTCCGCAGGATATCGAGTTGACGCTGACGCAGGACATCGACAGCCTCAAATCGACCTGGGGCGTCTTCTATTACAATTGCTGGAGCGAGCACTATTATCGCCTCACGTCGGTCGAGCGCCGCCGCACGATTCCGCCTTATGTGGAGATATGGTGGGACTACAAGCCAACGCAGGATCTGAGCTTCCGGCTGGAGCTCTACAATCCATTCCGCTTTTCCTACGACGACAAGTTCTACGATTTCGCCGGACCGCGCGATGTCGCGGCGCTGTCGCAGATCGAGGAAATCCGCATCAAATCGCAGCCGCGTATCTACTTCCGGATTCGCAAGACCTTCGACTAGAGCCGGCTCATGCGGCCGCCGTCGGTACAGGAGTTACAGTGCGTATGAAGCTACGGCGTCAATTGTTGATTGCGGCGGTCACCGTCATGGCGTTTGCGCCTCAGGCGTATGCCCAGCAGCAGGAGAATGTCCTGCAATATCCGGCGAGCTTCTTCGCCGATGCCCGCCCCAACACCGCTTACGACATGATCGGAAGACTTCCGGCCTTCACGTTCGATGATGGCAATTCCGAACGCGGCTTTGCCGGCACCGCCGGAAACGTGTTGATTGACGGACAGCGCCCCACCTCAAAAACAGATGACCTGCAATCCGTGCTGACGCGCATTCCGGCGTCGGACGTGGAGCGGATCGACGTCATTCGCGGCGGCGCGACCGGGATCGACATGCAGGGGCATACCATCATCGCCAACGTCATCCGGAAGACCGCGGATTCCATTCAGGTCGTTGCGCAGGCCACCGACAATTTCTGGCTGAACGACCACCATTCCGTTCCCAGCCTGAAGGTCGAATACACGCAGCATTCCGGCGACAACACCTACGAAGCATCACTGCAGCGTTTCGCCAGCTACGACGACTCGGTCGGCAAAGGCACCTACTCGACGACGGACGTCGCCACCGGCGTCACGCAGACGGTTGGCGCGCATTCCGCCGGCCGCGGCGCCGGAACGGCGTTTACGGGAGCCGCGACCGTTCCGCTTTTCAACGGCCAGTTCAAAGCGAACCTGCTGCTTCAGGACAATCCCTTCCACTCGGCGCTGGCCTACTACTTCCCGACGGGCACACAGCTCATCGGAGATCATTCCGGCGCGCAAAGCGGTGAGCTTGGGCTGCATTGGAACGGCAACGTGGGAAGCTCAACGCTCGAAACGCTCTTCCTGCAGCGCCTGGAACGCGACACCGATCACAATTCCCTGCACGTGCCGGGTCTCTCACAAGATTTCCATTCGCGGAACAACACCGGAGAATCCATTGCCCGCGCGACACTGCGTTATCCGGCAAGCACGACGCTGACGCTCGAAGGCGGCGCCGAGGCGGCATACAATTTCCTCGACGGTATCAGCGCCTATGCGGAGAACGGCGTCCCCATCCCGCTTCCTTCCGCGAATGCCAACGTGAATGAGAAGCGCGGCGAGATATTCGCTCAGGGAACGTGGAAGTTCGATCCGAAGTGGCTTCTCGAGGCCGGCGCGCGTTTTGAGTACTCCACGATCACCGAGACCGGCGCCAATGGGCAGAGCCGGTCGTTCTTCTATCCCAAGCCCCGGGCCGTGCTCACCTGGAGCCCGGATGAGGTCACGCAAATCCGCGCGCGGTATGAGCGCGTCGTGGGCCAGCTCGATTTCGGCAATTTCGTCGCGAGCAGCAGCCTGGGCGGCAACGGCATCCAGGGCGGCAACGCAAACATCAAGCCGGATCAGCACACGCAGTACGAAATCTCCTTCGAGCGCCACTTCTGGGGCAAAGGCGCGCTTGTCGTCACGCTGATGCACGACGAGATCAAGGACGTGGTGGACAATGTGCCCGTCACCAGCAGCGCCGGCACCTTCGATGCGCCCGGCAATATCGGGAACGGCACGCTCGATCAGCTGGATGTCGAGCTGACCTTGCCGCTGGACAAGCTCGGGCTTGAGAACGGCCTTTTGAAGTCCACCAACATTTTCCGCCGCACCCGCGTGAAAGATCCTGTGACAGGCGTGGAGCGTTTCATCTCGCCGGGCCTTTCCGGCAACCAATCCGTGCGGCCACAGGATGTCGAGTTCACGCTGACACAGGATCTTCCGAGCCTGAATTCAACGTGGGAGATCGACTATTTCAACGGATGGGACGAGCACTATTATCACCTGACCGAGGTGCGTCACCGCCGCATTCCGCCGGCGTTGCTCTCCGCCGCATGGATATACAAGCCCACGCCGGATTGGAGCTTTCGCTTCGAGGTCGATAACATGACGCGCTTCGTGTACGAGAACACGTTCTACGAATATTCGGGACCGCGCGATGTCTCGCCGCTGACGGAGATTGATGAGCGCCGCATCAAATCGCAGCCGCGCATCTACATCGAAATCCGGAAGACCTTCGGCTAGGCGAACTCGATGATCACGTCATCAAGGGCGAGGCTGTCGCCCTTCTTGGCGTTGACCTTCTTGATCTTGCCGTCGCGCTCGGCCGTGAGGACGTTCTCCATCTTCATCGCTTCCACGACCGCGAGGGATTCGCCGGCCTTCACGTCCTGCCCTTCCTTCACGTTGACCGAGACAACCAATCCGGGCATCGGGCAAAGCAGGAATTTGGACGTATCCGCCGCCGCCTTCTTGGGCATGAGCGCCGCAAGCTCGGCCGCATAGGGGCTGCGCACGATCACGGTCGCAGCCGCGCCGCCCTGGCGCACGCGATAACCGCCAGCCAGCCGCGAAATCTGCACGGCATAATCGCCGCCCGCTTCCTGAAGGTGCATCACCGGCTCGCCGAGATTCCAATCCGTCGAGGCGGAATAGGCCTCACCGTCCACGCGCAGGAAGGCTTTGCCTTCGTGAATGTGCGCATCGGTCACGTCGTGGGTCTTGCCGTCGATGGTCACCGCGAACTGGCTCGCAGCCGAGCGCGGACCGTTCAGCGTGCCGCTGATCCGCGCGGCGCGATTGGTCCGCGTCAGCTTCTTGACGACGGCGGCAGCGATGAAGCGCTGCAGCGTTGCCTTGTCGATGGCGCGGCCATGGAAGCCGTCCGGATATTCCTCGGCGATGAACGCCGTCGTGATCTTGCCCGAGCGGAATTTCGCGTTGTGCATGATCGCGGTGAGGAAGGCTATGTTGTGGTTGATGCCTTCGATGCGGAACTCGTCCAGCGCCTTGGCCATCGCGTCGATGGCTTTCTCGCGCGTCGCCGCATGGGTGCAGAGCTTCGCAATCATCGGATCGTAATAGATCGAGATTTCGCCGCCTTCATAGACGCCGGTGTCGTTGCGAACTGTCACGCCGTCATGCGTACCTTCCGCCGGTGGCTGATAGCGCACCAGGCGGCCGGTGGATGGCAGGAAGCCGCGATAGGGATCTTCGGCATAGATGCGCGCTTCGACCGCCCAGCCATCCAGCTTCACATCCTTCTGCGCGATGGGCAGCTTCTCACCCGCCGCTGAACGGATCATCAGTTCGACGAGATCGAGGCCGGTCGTGAGTTCCGTGACCGGATGCTCCACCTGCAAGCGCGTGTTCATCTCGAGGAAGTAGAAATTGCGATCCTTGTCGACGATGAACTCGACGGTGCCGGCACTGTCGTAATTCACGGCCTTGGACAGCATCACCGCCTGCTCGCCCATGGCCTTGCGCGTCTTGGCATCGAGGAACGGCGACGGCGCTTCTTCGATGACCTTCTGATTGCGGCGCTGGATCGAGCATTCGCGCTCGTTCAGATAGATGACGTTGCCATGCTTGTCGCCCATCACCTGGATTTCGATGTGGCGCGGCTCGGTGACGAATTTCTCCACGAAGAGACGGTCGTCGCCGAATGCGGCCTTGGCTTCGTTCTGCGAGGACTGGATGGCCTGAACCAGTTCGCTCTCCTTGTGCACGATGCGAAGGCCCTTGCCGCCGCCGCCCGCGCTCGCCTTCACCATCACCGGATAGCCGATCTCGGCGGCGATCTTGCGCGCGTGATCGGCATCCTTGATCTCGCCGACATAGCCGGGGACGGTGTTCACTTTCGCCGCCATGGCGAGCTTCTTGGATTCGATCTTGTCGCCCATCGCCGCGATGGCTTTGAGGTTCGGGCCGATGAAGGTGACGCCGATCTTCGCCAGCGCTTCGGCGAAGGCCTCGCGCTCGGAGAGAAATCCGTAGCCGGGATGCACCGCTTCGGCGCCGGTCTGCTTGCAGGCGTCCACGATCTTGTCGATGACGAGATAGGACTGCGCAGATGGCGCGGGGCCGATGTGAACGGCTTCGTCGGCCATTTCGACATGCAGCGCATCGCGGTCTGCGTCGGAATAGACGGCGACGGTGCGGATGCCCATCTTGCGGGCGGTCTTGATAACGCGGCAGGCGATTTCGCCACGATTGGCAATGAGGATTTTCTTGAACATCGTCCCCCGGATGGCCTTGCGGTAGCGGCCTGATTTGGAAAGCGTTTTAGGGGTTTCGGCCGTGCCCGTAAACCGTGCTACCCCTGCGTTCTAATGCCCGCCACGCTGCCCCGCCGCTTAGGCCTCGCCCTGTTCCGGCTGCACATCGAAAACGGCCTTGCCGTCGCATTGGGCATGCTTGTCGTAGGCGCGGGCTTCTACGCGGCA
>JBQCJO010000094.1:0-2241 GCA_051952735.1 Rhizomicrobium sp. | reverse complement strand
TAGCCCGTCACCAGGTCCGTGCGCTCCACCGGTCCGGTATCGGGATCGGTTGGTACCATGCGGATGCGATTGTTGGTTTCCGGATTGAGCAGATGGAATGAGATGTCGTTCGACCGGCTTACGGCACCGAACAACGCGACGGGACAGCACACCAGCGACAGCCGCAGATTGCCCTGCCAGATCGGCCGCGTGGAGAGGCGCGCCTCTCCGCTGTCGTTCGCTGCCTTGTGATGCGCGGCGGCTTTGCGCTTCTTGGCTTTCGCCTTTTTCTTTGCGGCCATGTCGGAAAATCCCGGTCGTCCCGTATGGAAACGTCCGGGAACCGGGAATGTTTCTCAAGGGGAAGCCCGGCTATTCGGCCAGGAATTTCTCGACATTATCCATGAAAACGCCGAAGCGGTCGTGATGCGACCAATGCCCGGCGCCGTCGATGTTTACCAGCCGTGCGTTTGGGAAATGCTTGATCCGCCCGTCCACCACAGGATCGGACGCCCAGCTTTCGGTGCCGCGGATCAAGAGCACCGGCGCTGTGATCGCGCCCCAGATCTCGCGCTGCTCTTCCGGCGGCAATCCTGCCGGGCTGCCGCCCAGCCGCACCGCGTTGTCGAACTTCCACGACCAGGTGCCGTCTTCATTCTGATTGGCGCCGTGAACCGTGAGATGGCGCGCCTGTTCGGGCGACAGATGCTTGTTCTCTTCCTGCATGCGCGCGATGGCGGCATCGAGCGTCGCATAGCGGCGCGGCAACTTGCCGGCGGCTTCGCGCTTCATCTCGATCCATTTGCGGATGCGCTCGCCGATGCTCATTTCGCGGATGCGTTTCAGCATGTCAGGCGAAGGCCCAAGCCCTTCGATGGCGACAACCTTGTTCACTGTTTCCGGAAACAGGCCCGCATAGAGCAGCGCGATGGAGCCGCCGAGCGAATGGGCGACGATGGTGACCGGCGCCATGCGCTTCTGCTGCACGAGCTGGGCGATGTCGTAGACATAGTTGATCTCGCTGTAGCCGCCGCCGGTGGCCCAATCGCTGTCGCCATGGCCGCGCAGATCCGGCGCCACGACATGATACCGGTCGCGCAGCTTTTCAGCGACCCAATCCCAGTTGCGGCAATGATCCCGCCCGCCATGGATCAGAAGCAGAGGCGGCGCAGCGTCATTGCCCCAATCGACATAGTGCAGCCGAAGACGCTGGGAGAAATAGAACTGGGATGTGGGGCCTTGCATGAAACCGTCCGATATTGCACCCGCGAAGATCGGATATCGGACCGACTTTCTCAAGCCGGTCGCTGCGGAACGCGCTAGGCTGTGGTTTGCTGGTAGCGGCTATAAAGAGATGTCAGGATTTCCTGCTCATCCGTGAGGACCCGGGCGAGCGAAGCGCGCGCGCTGGAGATCTTGCGGGCGCTACGCCATTCCTGTTTGCGCTTGAGCGCGCTTTCGACCTGTTCGAGTTCCTGCTCGACTTGCAGGATGGACGCCATGATGCGGATGTTCATCGGTTTCACTCTTGCGGGCGTTAACGCCCGTTCACGCCTATACTTCCGCAGCGTGTGGCTAACGCAGAATTCGACAGAACAGGGCCCCGACCTATACTGCGCAACCCCAGGCGCAGAACCGCAAGAGTAGATTCTCCACAATGGACAGAGAAGATTCAAAATATGTTCCGCGTGGGACGAAAAAGCGCCGCGACGAAACACAAGCCCCGTTCCGCGAAACCGACTGGGATGATCTGCGGGTTTTTATCGTTGTCGCGCGCGAGGGAAGCCTTGGCCGCGCGGCCAAGGCGCTGAATAACACCAAGCCCACCATCCGGCGCCGCATCGAAAACCTGGAAGCTTCGGTGGGATCGCCGGTGTTCGACCGGAGCAAGACCGGCGTCGTCCTCACCGCGCGCGGCCGCCAAGTGGCGGGCATGGCCGAAGAAATGTCCACGATGGTCGGCAAGGCGATCAAGCGCGCCGATGGCGAAGTCGTGCAGGGCGAATGCAAGCTCGCGATGAGCGACGGACTTGCCAATGCCTGGTTCATTCCGAATTTCCTGGGGCCGTTCATCGACCGTCATCCCCAGGTGGCGCTGCGGCTGACCGCGACTCCCGACTCCGACAAGATCGCGATTCCACCGCTCGACATTCAGGTGCGCTATGCGCCCACGCACGCGGAGGATCTCAATGTGGTGCGCGTGGGCACCTTTCATTTCAGCTTCTTCGCGTCCCGCGGCTATGTCGAACGGTTTGGCCTGCC
>JBQCJO010000093.1:0-3469 GCA_051952735.1 Rhizomicrobium sp. | reverse complement strand
ATCTGAACATTCCCCACTTCCTTTTCATCAACAAAATCGACAAGGCGAGCGGCGCCGTGCGCGACCTTCTCGGATTGCTGCAGGATGTAAGCACGAAGCCGCTGCTGATGCGGCAGGTTCCGATCGTCGATGGCGGACATGTGAAGGGTTTCGTGGACCTCGCGCTGGAGCGCGCCTTCCAATATGCGCCGCATGCGGAATCCAAGGTGATCGAACTCGGCGCGCTGGCCGATGAGGAGAAACAGGCGCGCTTCGCAATGCTGGAGAAGCTTGCGGATTATGACGAGCACCTGATGGAAGAGCTGCTTTCCGATCAGGAGCCGCAGCGCGACGAAGTATTCGCCGATCTGTCGAAAGAGCTGGCGGATGGCGTCGTAGTGCCGGTGCTGCTCGGCTCCGCGGAAGGCGACAATGGCATCCGGCGCCTGCTGAAGGCGCTCCGCCATGAAGTGCCGGATGTTGCGAAGGCGGCGGAACGCATCGGCGTGCAGGCCAACGGCGATGCCGTCGTGCAGGTCCTCAAGACCTACAACGGTGCGCATGGAAAGCTGTCGCTCGCGCGGGTGATGGCGGGCTCGCTGAAAGACGGCGCGGTGCTGCGCGGGCGCGGCGGCGATGCGCGCATCGGCGGCATGTTCACGCTCAAGGGCGACGCGCAAACAAAACTCACGGAAGCCAAAGCCGGCGACACCGTTGCGCTGGGACGTCTCGAGGGAATCTTCTCCGGCGAAACGCTCTCCACTGGCAAAGGCACGTTGCCGCATGTGGAGATTGAGGAACTTCCGGAGGTCTACAGTTTCGCCATCGAGACGACGGACCGCAAAGACGAGGTGAAACTCACCGCCGCGATCCACAAATTGCAGGAAGAAGATCCATCGCTGCATTTCCGGCAGGACCCGGAGCTGCACCAGATGACGCTGATGGGGCAGGGAGAAATTCATCTGAAGGTCGCGGTGGAAAAGCTGCAGAGCAAATATGGGCTGAAGATGATCACCCATCCGCCGAAGACGCCTTACAAGGAGACGATCCGAAAAGCGGGCAAGCAGCATGGCCGCCACAAGCGGCAATCCGGCGGGCACGGCCAGTTCGGCGATGTGCATATCGAGATCAAGCCGCTGCCGCGCGGAACGGGCTTTGCGTTCGAGGACCAGATCAAGGGCGGTGTGGTGCCGCGCCAGTTCATCCCGTCGGTGGAGAAAGGGGTGGTGGAATATCTGAAACACGGGCCGCTTGGATTCCCCGTGGTCGATGTCGGCGTGGCGCTGGTGGATGGCTCCTATCACACCGTCGATTCATCCGATGCCGCCTTCCAGACGGCGGCGCGCATCGCGATGAGCGAAGGCATGCCCAACTGCGCGCCGGTTCTGCTGGAACCGATCATGCGCGTGAAGATCCATGTGCCCAACGATGCCACCGCGAAAGCCAATCAGGTGGTGAGCGGGCGTCGTGGGCAGTTGATGGGTTATGACGCGCGGCCCGGCTGGAAAGGCTGGGACACTGTGGAAGCGCAGATGCCGCTGTCGGAATTGCACGACATCATCATCGACCTGCGCTCGCTCACCCAAGGCGTCGGAACATTCGAGATGGCGTTCGACCATCTCGCCGAACTGAGCGGCAAGCTCGCCGAGCAGGTGGTGGCGTCGCAGAAGCAGATGGCGGCGTGAACGTCAGAGCGTTGCGGCGCCGAAGGTGTCGCAATCGCTCATCTCGCCGCGGGAAAGCCCACGCTGGAACCAGCGCATGCGTTGTGCGCTGGTACCGTGCGTGAAGGAGTCGGGCACGGCGTAACCCTGACCTTCTTTCTGTAACGTATCGTCGCCGACGGCTGCGGCGGCGCGCAGGCCACCTTCGACATCGCCTTGCTGCAAAATGTGGAAGCGCTCGTTCGCGTGATAGGTCCAGACGCCGGCATAGCAATCCGCCTGCAATTCAAGACGCACAGACGCGCTGCCAGCGCCGCGCCGGCCCGAGCCCTGCAGCGCGCTTTCCTGCCGGTCCATCGTGCCGACAAGATTCTGGATGTGATGGCCGTATTCATGCGCGATCACATAAGCCTGCGCGAACTGTCCCGGCGCGCCGAATTGCCCGGCGAGTTGATTGAAGAATGAGAGGTCCAGATAGACGCGCCGGTCATCCGGGCAATAGAACGGACCGGCGGATGCCTGGCCGGTGCCGCAAGCCGTCGGCGTCTGGTTGTCATAGAAGGTGATGACTGCGGGCGCGAACGTCACGCCGCGGGCTTGCAGGATCGGCGACCAGATGTCTTCTGCGCTGCCCACGATCTTGCGCGCAAAATCGAACTGCGCTTCGTCTGTGTGGTTGCCGGATTGCTCCACGCCGGTCGGCGTCGATTGATAACTGCTGCCGCTGCCGTTGAGCACGGAGTCGATCAATCCGCCGCTGCCATTCGATCCGAACAGCAGGATCAGGATGACAAAGGCGATAAAGCCCAATCCGCCGCCCCGGAGGCCGAAGGACGGGAATCCGCCGAAGCCGCCGCCCCAGCTCGGTCCGCCGAAGCCGCCAAAACCGCCCTGGCCGCGGCGATCCTCGAAATTGCTGGTTTCCCGCAGGTTGTTCAGGTCCATCTTCTGTTCTCTTTGGAATTATTCCAAACTACTTGATACCGGCGTCCGGATGGCTATGTTGATCCCAGAGGCAAGACAGGAGAAGTGCCATGGATGTGAACATTGGTTTGAACCAAAGCGAGCGCAAAGCGATCGCAGGGGCGCTCTCCAAGGTTCTGGCCGACACTTACATGCTTTACCTCAAGACCCACGGCTATCACTGGAACGTCACAGGCCCGCATTTCGCTGCGTTGCATGTGTTGTTCGAAGGGCAATACACCGAACTGCACGATGCCGCGGATCTTATCGCCGAGCGCATCCGCGCTCTGGGCGAATACGCGCCGGGCAATTACCGCACCTACGCGAAATTGACGTCGATCCAGGAAAGCGGCGACAACGTCCCGCCAGCGATGGAGATGGTCCGAGATCTGGCGGAAGGAAATGAAATCCTCTCAAAGACGTGCCGCGACGCGTTCAAGGTCGCGGAAGAGGCCAACGATCAAGGCACGATGGATCTGCTCATCCAGCGCATGCAGG
Source organism: Rhizomicrobium sp. (assembly GCA_051952735.1). Classification (GTDB taxonomy): domain Bacteria; phylum Pseudomonadota; class Alphaproteobacteria; order Micropepsales; family Micropepsaceae; genus Rhizomicrobium. The sequence goes on along the minus strand of JBQCJO010000093.1, from coordinate 365 downwards.
CGAGCGAGAAAGCCGCCTGGATGCTGCGAAGCCATCTGGCTTAAGCCACAAGAAAAATCGCCGGAGCAGGGGTCTGCTCCGGCGATCAGGGGTCTTCTATCAGAGACTTCCACTTCAGGGGGGTGAAGCAAAAGTCATGAGGGGGAACCCTCTTCGCCGCATTCCAGGGGGAGGAACGCGACACACCTGATTTGGGAACCGAAAGCGCGGATTCAAGAACCTTTCGGCGTTTTCACCCGCGCGGGAAACCTCAGAAATTCCAGTCCTTTGCCGCTTTCACAAGGACGTCGCGGAAAGCCGCCACGCGTTTGGATTGGCGCAGCGCGTCGCAGTAGACCAGATGCACATCGAAGGCGGGGCCTTCC
>JBQCJO010000092.1:0-4092 GCA_051952735.1 Rhizomicrobium sp. | reverse complement strand
GATTCATGGCCCGGCCAGATGCGCACCGTCTATGGCGACCATCAGCGCTTCATCGACACCTATTTCAAAACCTATCCGGGCAAATATTTCACCGGCGACGGCTGCCGCCGCGATGAAGACGGCTATTGGTGGATCACCGGCCGCGTCGATGACGTTATAAACGTCTCCGGCCATCGCCTCGGCACCGCGGAAGTGGAGAGCGCGCTGGTCGCGAACACACAGGTGGCGGAAGCCGCCGTCGTCGGCTTCCCGCACGACATCAAGGGCCAGGGCATCTACGCCTATGTCACCTTGAAGACCGGCGTGCAGCCGACCGATGCGCTGAACAAGGAGTTGGTGCAATGGGTCGGCAAGGAGATCGGCCCCATCGCCAAGCCCGACGTGATCCAGTTCGCGCCCGGCCTGCCCAAGACGCGCTCCGGCAAGATCATGCGCCGCATCCTGCGCACCATCGCGGAAGGCGACACATCGAACCTCGGCGATACGACGACGCTGGCCGATCCGAGCGTCGTCACCGATCTGGTGAAGAACGGCCCGAAGAAGCACTAGTCGGAATCAAACCATGCCCGAACAGGCCACGCCGGCATCGCGTATCACGCCGCAATATTTGCTGCACCTGCTCGGCGAGGCGTTGGCTTGGGGATGGTTCGTGCTGGCCGGACTCGGCGGCTTCGGACTCATCCTGACCGAAGGCGCTCTTCCGCTCACGCACGGCTGGTACGCGATGTTCTCCGGCATCGCGTGGTGCCCGGCGACGGCTTGGCTGCTGAAGCGCTATGGCAACGTCGAAGTATCGTTTCTCACACGCTTTCTCGTCGCTCTGCTGATCATCCTGTTGGGAAGGCTCGCGCTGATCGTGAAGATCTGGCCGTTCGGCTAGGCTTTCCACTTCCACTGGATCAGCAGCATCACGATCACGCCGAGGCCGCCGAAGGAGCCGAGGGCGAGCGGTAGCAGCGTGATCTGTTCCTGCCATTTGACCGCGACGTGACCTGCACCGGCGATCGGAAGCGCCTTGCCTGTTCCCCAGATGCCGCCGAGCAGGATCGCCGCCCAGGTCACATAGAACGAAATCCATAGAATATGCGCGAGCGGCGCGCTCCAGCCGTTCCAGAAGGTCAGCCGCTCCCAGAGGAAGCCGAACGCGATCAGCGCGATGCCCATCTGGGTGGCCGCAAGATGCGCCGACAAGCCGATGCGGGGCGATTGCAGCGCGGGATTGGCGACGCCTGTACGCAGGCCGAGCAGGAACAACAAAACGCCGGTGAAACACAGAAGAGACGTCATGCGCGCCATCAGGGGGGAGCCCTTTCGTCAAGATTACAGACTTCGAGTCTGTAATTACAGACTTCCAGTCGGTACGTCAACCGTGGTAACGAAGACGTCATGATCCGTCAGCTCGACCGCAGCGCCGCCACCATCGCCGACATTCTCGCAGGCGCGCGCAAGCTGTTCGCGAGCGAAGGCTTCGACACAACCAGCATCGACGACATCGCGGCGAAAGCGGGCGTTGCGAAAGGCGCGGTCTATCATCACTTCGCATCCAAGGAAGAGATCTTCACCCGCGTGCTGGAAGACGTGCAGGCGGAGATCGCCGCCATGCCGCCTCCCGCCGCCACGCGCGCGATGAAGGACCCACTGGATCAGATCGCGGCGGAGACCTTGCGCTACCTGCTGGCCGCCACCGAGCCCTCGCGCAAACGCATATTACTGATCGACGGTCCCGCCGTGATCGGCTGGAAGAAATGGCGCGAGATCGACGACCGTTTCTTCGGCGCGGGTGCGAAAATGGCCATGACGCATGTGCTGGGCGCCCAAGCACCGCAGCGAGAGATCGACGCGGCGACGCATCTCATGATGGGCGCCGTGATGGAGGCATGCCTGGTATGCGCGACGGCGCCGGACGCAAAAAAGGCTGCGCGCGAACTGTCGGCTGGGCTGCGAAGAATGCTGGAAGGTTTGCGGCGCTAGTGCTCGCCGCTAATTTTTATCTGGCGCAAAATCCGGCTCGGTGTCGCCGGCGGCGCTTGCCGCGTAGAACAGCACTTCGTGGCGATCGTGGCGCAGCGCCGCGCGATGAGCGGTGAATGCGTCATACGTCTTGTTGATGCGATCGGGCAGACCATATTCCGCCACCATGGCGCCGCGCAGTACCGCGTCTTCGTCCGGGCCGGTCATGATCCACACCATCTTGAGCTGATCGTCGCCGATCACGAACTCCGCATGGCGCGGCTTGCCGCGGAACATGAAGCCCTCGCAATCGATCTGCATCTGCTTCTTTGTATTGTCGAGGAACGGCGGATCGATGGGCCGCGTCACCATCTTTTCGCACTTTCCTTTCAGCGCCTCCTGCATCTGCACTGTGGACGCGCCCCAGCGAATGACGTCCGGCATGAACGGCTCGCGGGCAAGTGCCGGCGAAATCGACAACAAGACAAGCGCAACACCAAGTCCGGCTTTCATCGCTGCCTCCCCGCTTGCATGAAGGCTATGCCCAGTCCGCTAGTTTTCAGGCATGCGTTCCGTGATAGCCTGTGCGGAACGGATATCGCGGAGTGAAACATGCTCAGTTGGCAGATCGGCGACGTGAAAGTTACCCGCGTCGTGGAATCGGAATTGCCGATGGCCCACAAATACTCCTTCCTCCAGCAGGCCACGCCCGAAGCCTTGCGCGAGATGCCGTGGCTCTATCCGCATTTCGTGCAGGAAGATGGCGCCATCGTTTTGTCGGTGCATGCGCTGCTGGTGGAAGCACCCGGCCTGAAGCTGGTGGTGGACACCTGCATCGGCAACGATAAGCCGCGCGCACTGCTGCGCGGTCAGCAATTGCAAACGGATTTCCTCAAGCACATCGCCGAAGCGGGCTTTCCGCGCGAGAAAGTGGACGCCGTGGTCTGCACACATCTGCATGTCGATCACGTCGGCTGGAACACGATGAAGGACGGCGACAAATGGGTGCCGACTTTCCCTAACGCGCGCTACCTCATCGGCAAGACCGAATATGAGCACTGGATGAAAGGGCCAGAGGGCGAGACGGCGGAGATCATGAACGACTCGGTGAAGCCGATCTTCGATGCCGGTCTCGCGCAGACGGTGGAAATGGATCACCGCATCTCGCCGGAGATCCGGCTCGTGCCGACGCCGGGGCATACGCCCGGCCATGTCAGCGTGATGATCGAGAGCAAGGGCCAGACCGCCGTCATCACCGGCGACATGATCCATCACCCGTGCCAGTTCGGCCGCCCAGACTGGCTTTCCGCTTTCGACGGCGATCAGCAGGCTGCGAATGCCCGGCGCCACACCATGTTCAAACAATGGGCCGACAAGCCGATCCTCGTCATCGGTACCCATTTCGGCGCGCCCACCGCAGGCCATGTGAAGTCCGACGGCAACGCCTGGCGGTTCGAAGCCTAGGCCGGAAATTTCTTACAAGACGCGCTGCCCGCCGCGTGGTTTGATCTTCCCGGTTCAAGGGGGATCACATCATGCTGCGGAAAATCGGGGCCGTTGTCGCTGCGCTCATCGCGTGGACGATTGTCGTTACCATTTTGAATTTTGGATTGCGCTACGGCCTTCCGGGCTATGCCGCGGTCGAAAAAGCGATGACGTTCACGCTTGGCATGATGTGGGCGCGGCTTGCCATCAGCTTTGTTGCAACGCTGTCGGCAGGGGCCGTGACGGCATGGGTGGCGCGTGATCGGCTGACATGGCCGCTGATCACCGGCATCGTGCTTCTGGCGATTTTCATCCCGGTGCATATGAACATTTGGGAGCATTTCCCGCTCTGGTATCACCTCACCTTCCTGCCCTCGCTGCCGATCCTGAGCGTGGTGGGCGGACGGTTGGTGCGCGCTTAAGCAGCAATCTCGCGTGCGAAAGCGTTCAGCGCGCCCGTGATCTTCGCGGCATAAGCGGGATTGGCGGCAACCGTCGCCGCATCCTTCTCGCTGCCGAGCAGATTGATGGTGATGCACGCGCTATCGACGATGCGCGTGCCCATTGTTTCCAGTACCAAGCGTAGCGCAGCCTGCGAAGCAACGCCACGTTCCGATGCGTGAAAGAATGCAATCGGCTTGCCCGGGTGTTCCGGCC
>JBQCJO010000091.1:0-3298 GCA_051952735.1 Rhizomicrobium sp. | reverse complement strand
TGAGCGAAGCCGCCGTCTTCTCCAAATGCGCCTGGCGGCTGATCCCGTTCATGGGATTGCTTTATGTCGCCAACTTCCTCGACCGGGTGAATGTCGGCTTCGCCGCGCTCACCATGAACGCCGACATCGGTTTGAACGCCGAAGCCTATGGGCTTGGCGCCGGCATGTTCTTCATCGGCTATTTCTTCTTCGAAGTGCCATCGAACGTCGCGATGGAGAAATTCGGCGCGCGGTTCTGGATTTTCCGCATCATGCTCAGCTGGGGTGTCGTCTCCATGGCGACGGCGTTCGCCACGGGACCCGTCAGCTTCTTCACCCTGCGTTTTCTGCTCGGCGCCTGCGAAGCCGGATTCTTCCCCGGGATGATCCTCTATCTCACCTATTGGTTCCCGGCGGCCACGCGCGGACAATTCAATGCGCTGTTCCTGTCAGCTATCGTGATCGCAAATATCATCGGCGCACCGCTCTCCGGATACATTCTCCACGCCGCCGGCGATTGGGGCGCATTCAAAAGCTGGCAGTGGCTCTTCCTCATTGAGGGTCTTCCGTCCTGCATCCTGGCCTTCGCGACATTGTTCTATCTGCCGAGCAAGCCGCAGGATGCAACGTGGCTTTCAGCGGCGGAGAAAAACATCGTCGCCGCCGCCATCGCGCGTGACGATCTCCCGCACCACGATCTGCGCACCGGCCTGAGCGACTTGCGCGTGTGGCTGCTGGCGCTGGCCGATTTCGGCATCATCATCGCACTTTACGGCATCGGGCTCTGGCTGCCGCAGATCGTGAAGTCGCTCGGCTTCGACGATCTGCAAACCGGCTTCGTCGTCGCCGTTCCCTATGTCGCGACCATGATCGCAATGATCGTGTGGGCGCGGCTCAGCGATGCGCGCGGCGAGCGCATCCGGCATATCGTGCAACCGGCGCTGCTCGCGGCGGCAAGTCTTGCGGCGGCGGCGCTGCTCGGCGCTAGCCTTTGGTCGGTGCTCGCGCTCACGCTTGCCACCATCGGCATCTACACGGCGCTCGTCGTGTTCTGGACATTGCCGCAATCTTTCCTCGGTGGAACAGCCGCAGCCGGCGCCATCGCGCTTGTGAACGCGGTCGCGAATCTGGGGGGCTTCCTCGGGCCAACCATCGTCGGCTATCTGAAAACCGCGACTGGAACCTACGCGGCGGCGATGGGCGTGTTTGCCGTGGGACTGGTAATGACGATTGTCGTGATCTGCGCGCTTTCGCGGTCTATACCCGCCCTCAAGCCGGCGGTTATGCTAGAAAGATGAGGGCGGCTGGGAGTATGGCCATGCGGATTCTGTCTTCGATTTCTCTGGCGTGTTTGGCGGTTGCGCTATTCGGCAGCGCCGCGAGCGCCACGCCGATGTATCCCAAGGGCGCGCTGGATCTTGAAGCCAAGCTGCTCGCGACCCAGACCGCCGATGCGAAAGCCTGGATCAAGGCGGAGGGTGCCGAAGAAGCCTCCGGCCAATTCCTGTCCGAAGAAATGCCCCGCAACGCGGCGCGCAAATATGGTGCGACAGGGGGTGATGTCAGCACACTCGCGTTTCTTGTTTTGATGGAAGCTGCGCGCGCGGCCGACGCGAATGTCTATACGTTGGTGAACGGTGTGCAGGCCGCGGGTGCCAGCCGCCAGGATCAGCGGCAGGCGGCGCTTGCTTCTGGCGGTATCGCCAACGCCCAGCAGGCGCAGCTCAGCAGCAGTGCGCAAACGGCGAACGCGCAGCAAGGGCATGCCTTTGTCTCGCTGTTGCCGAGCGAGAGCAATCCCGTTCGCGATGCGCGCAATGCCTCTGCCTATATCCCGCCGCCGAGCATGACGTTGCAGGATGCGATGGATCGGGAATCGAAAGTCGAGGATCTGCTGGGCTCCGCCATGAAGCGGGTGAGCCAGTAAGCCTCCATGCAACGCACTTCTTCTCCGCGCGCAAGGCTTTCGGGCCTCTGCTCCATCGTAGCGCTTGCCGCATTGTTCGCCTTGGCCGGTTGTGGGCGTGAAGAAAAACTGGCGCCGGATTTTGCCTTCAATTTTACCTGCCACGGCGTCCACTATCCCGCGTCCGAAACCGCGATCGAGAAATTCATCGCCGATCATGGCTTCACGGCGTTCAATGAGGAGCGTATCCGCCGGCAATACAATCTTCCCATGTATCCTTTGGCGATCGACGGATTCGATGCGCGCCGTCGCATGCTGGATTTCAGGGGTATCAACGAGAAGTCCGGCGACAAACCCGAGCCGGTGGCGAGCATCTATTCCGTCGGCCTTTATTCGCCGCCGCCGACGCACCACGACACCAATCTCGAAAACGCCATGCTCGCCTTTGTGACGGACACGCTGAAATGCGATGTCTCGCATGTCAGCCATGCCAGCAACGGCGCCGAACGCGGGGCATTCTTCGACAAGATCTACAAAGCGGAACAAAATCGTATCCGCCAGGGCATGCGCTGCGATAAGCAATCCGGCCGGAAGCTTGACACTAAGTGCCCCAATTGATTTGTCTGCCCAACTTCAAATCGGGCCTCAAATGACACGCGCATTCATCTTCCCCGGACAGGGCAGCCAGGCCGTCGGCATGGGCAAGGCGCTGGCGGATGCTTTCGCCCCGGCGCGCGAAGTCTTCCAGGAAGTGGACGACGCGCTTTCGCAGAAGCTTTCCAGGATCATGTGGGAAGGCCCGGAGAGCGATCTGGTTCTCACCGAGAACGCGCAGCCCGCGATCATGGCTGCCAGCATGGCGGTGGTCCGTGTGCTTCAGAAAGAAGCCGGTCTCGATTTCGCGAAACATGCGCGCCTTGTCGCCGGTCATTCGCTCGGCGAATACACCGCGCTCTGCGCGGTCGGCGCGTTCACGCTTGCCGATACCGCGCGGCTGTTGAAAGCGCGCGGACAAGCGATGCAGGCGGCGGTGCCGGTCGGAGAAGGTGGCATGAGCGCGCTGCTCGGTGCCGAGATCGAACAGGCCGAAGATCTGGCGAAAGAGTGCGCTGCCGCCACCAACGGCATCTGCGTCGTCGCCAACGACAATGCACCGGGACAGGTCGTCATCTCCGGCTCGAAGGCCGCCATCGACAAGGCGCCCGAAATCGCAAAAGCCAAAGGCATCAAGCGCGCGATGGCGCTGAATGTCTCTGCGCCGTTCCATTCGCCGATGATGCAGCCTGCCGCGGACAAAATGCGCGAAGTACTGGCGGGCGTGAACATTCGTCCGCTGGCCGCGCCGCTCGTTGCCAATGTCACCGCCGCCGAAGTGAGCGAGCCGGACATGATCCGTCGCTTGCTGGTGGAACA
>JBQCJO010000090.1:0-4168 GCA_051952735.1 Rhizomicrobium sp. | reverse complement strand
GTCGGCCGGCCAATCAGCAAGGCGCGCGCGTATTACTGGGTGGGCCGCGCGTGGGAGGCATCGGGCGACACCGCCAAGGCCGCCATCGCCTATCACACCGCGACCGCCGCGCCGGAGACGTTCTATGGACAGCTCGCGCTCGCGAAGATCGACTCCACGCCGCATCTGGTGCTGACCGATACGCCCGCGGAGACGGCGACTGCGGCGTATGAAGGCGACAAACTGAGCGATGCGATCCGCGTGCTTGCCGACCTCGGGCAGCTCAGCCTGCTGCGCCTGTTCGCGGTGCAGGACGCGACGGTTTACAACCAGCCCGGCCACATCAAGGCGCTGTGCGCCGATCTGGTGAAGATGGGCTTCCGCGACGTCGCGGTGCGTGCCGCCAAGCAGGCGAGCTATGACGGCATCTATTTCTGGAACTACCTCTATCCCACCGTCACCGTGCCCAGTTACCTCGGCAACGGCACCGCGCCGGACCAGTTCTACGTTCACGGCATTATCCGGCAGGAGACGGAGTTCGATCCCAGCGCGGTCAGCAATCCGGGCGCGCGCGGCTTGATGCAGGTCATGCCGTCTTCCGGGCGCATCGCGTCCCAGCAGGCTGGCCTGCCGTTCCGTCCCAACGATCTGACCACCGACACGACCTACAACATGCAGCTCGGCATGACGGAGCTCGGCCAACGGCTATCCGACTTCGGGGGATCGATGGTGCTTGCGGCCGCGTCCTATAACGCCGGGCCGGGCAACGTGAACAAATGGCTAGACACCTACGGCGATCCGCGCAGCCCGACGACGGACCCGATCGACTGGATCGAATCCATCCCGTTCAGCGAAACGCGCAACTATGTGCAGCGCGTTTTGGACAATATGGAGGTGTATCGGGTGCGGCTGGGAGGCTCCGGCCAGTCGCTGCAGATCGTGAGCGACATCTACAAACCGCGCGCGGCGCAGATTGCCGTGCTGCGGTATCCTCCAGCCGCCGGCACCATGGCGCCGGTCTCGGACGACAAATAGGAACTGCGGTTAGACCGCCGAAGGCTCGCGGAAAAGGTTCAGCCATTCCCGCGCCAGGCGTTGCGCCTCGGCGATCTGGCTGGTGTTCATCTCCGCCGAGATCTGCGCGCGCCAGCTTTTCGCCAACTCGCTGCCCTTGATCGCGGCAAGGTTGAACCACTTGTGCGCCGCCACATAGTCCACTTCCACGCCCTGCCCAGTCGAATAGGCAAGACCCAGATTGTAGAGCGCGTCGGCCCGTCCCTTCTGTGCTTCGCTTTCAAATTGCGTCAGCGCATCGATATCAACGCACGCCATCGCATCCCCCTCTCAGAATTCTTCCCTCGTCACGTGCGAGCTTCTGCCGCACAGGGCGATGGTGAGAGGAACAGCCTAAAGGCAGGTTAACATTGCCGCGCGTAAACGGTTAATGCGCGATAACGATTGGCAGTTTATGCGCTGAGATGGAGTTGGGGCGACATCTTCACGTTGCGGTTTCTCTCGTCGCGATCGTTCGATAGCCGTGAATGCAACCGCCGTCCCAAAGTGAATATTGGCCATGGCTCAAAAAGGAATGGCCGCGACGCCCATTCGGGTATCGCGGCCATCAAAACCTGTCTGACTTACGTCAGCAGATTATTTCTTCGCCTTCCGGCGCTTCTTCGTCTTCTTGGCCTTCGGCGCAGCCTTGGCCTTCTTCGCCTTACGGGCTTTCTTTCTCTTTGCAACTGGCATGTTGAACGACTCCTCTAGAGTTCGAGGTTCGCGCGACTCGCGCCCCCTCAAAACGTGAACAATATGAGGGGGTTGCTTTTTGTTTTGCAAGCTTCGCAGGCACTTCCAAAATGCGCGCAAGAGACGATGTGTCGCAAAACCTATATTTTATCGATATTAAATGACCTACTCCGTGTACGGACGAGTTTGGCGCAAACGGTCTCGCTCAAAAGCAGGAAAAGTCATTTTTGTGCGAATCACCCCTCGTCGGGCAGATTGAGTCGCGCTTTGAGCACCGCGTTGACGGCAGCAGGGTTCGCTTTACCACCCGTCTGCTTCATCACCTGACCGACAAACCATCCGGCGAGCTTCGGCTTCGCCTTGATCTCTTCAACCTTGTCGGGGTTCGCGGCGATGACGGTTTCAACCGCCTTCTCGATCGCCGATGTGTCGGTGACCTGCTTCATGCCGCGCTGTTCGACGATCTGAACGGGATCGCCGCCTTCGCTCCAAACGATATCCAATAAGTCTTTGGCAAGTTTACCGGAAATCGTGTTGTCACCCATCATGCGGATGATCGCGTTGTTCGCCGATGCGCTCACCGGAGACTGCGTTATCCCCAGTCCGTCGCGGTTGAGACGGCCGAGCACTTCATTGTTCAACCAGTTCGCCGCCGCTTTCGCATCGACACCGCGAGCAAGCTCTTCATAGAAATCGGCAAGCTCCTTTTCGCCGACGAGAACGCCGGCATCGTAAGCCGAGATCCCGAAGTCTTTGATGAACCGCGCTTTTTTCTCATCAGGCAGCTCAGGCAACGATGCCTTCAGGCTATCGACCCAGCTCTGTTCGAGTTCCAGTGGCAGCAAATCGGGATCGGGGAAATAGCGATAGTCATGCGCCTCTTCCTTCGAACGCATGGAACGCGTTTCGTTCAGCTTGCTGTCGAACAAGCGGGTTTCCTGCTTGATCGTACCGCCGCCTTCGATGATCTCCACCTGGCGGCGGGCTTCATATTCCACCGCCATCTGCACGAAACGCATGGAATTGACGTTCTTGATCTCGCAGCGCGTGCCCAGATACTTGAACGAGCCCGTCTCGCGGAACTTTTCATAGCCGCCCGGCTTGCAGACCGACACGTTCACGTCCGCGCGCATGGAGCCCTCGTCCATATTGCCGTCGCAGGTGCCCAGATAACGGACGATGGCGCGCAATTTCTTCAGGAATGCCGCGGCTTCTTCCGATGACCGCATATGCGGCTTGGAGACGATCTCCATCAGCGCGGTGCCCGAACGGTTCAGATCCACAAAGGACATATCGGGATGCTGGTCGTGCAAGCTTTTGCCCGCGTCCTGTTCGAGATGGAGGCGCTCAATGCCCACACGGATCGTCTCGCCATCCTTCATGTCGAGGAGGATTTCGCCCTCGCCCACGATGGGATCCTTGAACTGGCTGATCTGATAGCCCTGCGGCAGATCGGGATAGAAGTAGTTCTTGCGATCAAAGACCGAGCGATTGTTGATCTTCGCCTTGAGGCCGAGACCCGTCTTCACCGCCTGCTCGACGCAGAAGCGGTTGATGACCGGCAGCATGCCCGGCATCGCCGCATCGACGAAGCTGACATGGCTGTTCGGCTCCGCACCGAATTCCGTCGAGGCGCCGGAGAACAGCTTGGCATTGGAGAGCACCTGCGCATGGACTTCCATGCCGATGACGATTTCCCAATCGCCGGTTTCGCCTTTGATCGTTTTGGATGCGTGCTGGCTCATGCCGCCCACCAATGCTGCGGTTTCGCGGTGAAGTTGGCTGCGGTTTCAATGGAGCGGCCGGCGCGGAGCACTGTCGCCTCGTCGAACGCCTTGCCGATGATCTGAAGGCCGAGCGGCAAGCCATCTCCGATCAATCCTGCCGGTACGGCAATGGCCGGAAGGCCCGCGAGGTTCACAGTCACCGTGAACACGTCATTCAGATACATCGAAACCGGATCATTGCTCTTCTCGCCAAGTGCGAAGGCCGGCCCGGGCGTCGCAGGCGTCAGCAGCACGTCGCACTTCTCCCACGCCCGCTCGAAGTCCCGCAGGATCAAAGTGCGGATCTTCTGCGCGCGGGAATAGTAAGCGTCGTAATACCCGGCCGAGAGAACATAAGTGCCGATCAGGATACGGCGGCGAACCTCCGCGCCGAATCCTTCGGCCCTGCTCTTCTCATAGAGATCAGTGATGTCACTGATGGCTTCCTTGGTGCGATGGCCGTACCGCACGCCGTCATAGCGCGCGAGATTGGACGACGCCTCCGCAGGTGCCACGATGTAATATGCCGGCAGCGCATATTTGGTGTGAGGCAGCGAGACCTCGACGATCTCCGCCCCCTGCGCCTTCAGCCAGTCCGCGCCCTTCTGCCAAAGCGCATCGATCTCTGGCGGTGCGCCGTCGATGCGATATTCCTTCGGGATACCGACCCGCAG
>JBQCJO010000089.1:0-2860 GCA_051952735.1 Rhizomicrobium sp. | reverse complement strand
AATCTGTTTCTTGCGCAAAAGAAAACGGAGCACCGGATTTCTCCGGTACTCCGTCTCTAACGCAGGAAGAAGCCTAGTGCTTCGTCGCGTCGCGGATGGCGTCTTTCGCGCCGCCCACGGCGTTCTGAATTTTTCCGGCCGCCTTGTCGGCTTTGCCTTCGGCTTGCAGCTTCGCGTCACCCGTCACCTTGCCGGCGGCTTCCTTGACGGCGCCCTTGGCCTGATTGGCGGAACCTTCGATGCGATCCTTATCCATGATGTTTTCCTCTTGTGGAATTTCATGAACAAAACGCCTGCCGCCGCGCCAAGTTCCTGCAAACGCAGAAAGTTCAGTGCGCTGCCGTACGAATGACAACCTCACGGAACTTCGTTGGTTCCTCAAACGGACCGTTATGTGCGGAATCTTCGAGCCACACGAGGTTCTTCTCCGGCGCGTGCATCTTGGCGAGATAATCAGCGGCACAGGGCGAATAGGTACGTTGATCGTAGCGGCCCAGAACGAATGTGACCGGCACGTCGAGTTTGGGCGCGGACTTCGTGAGATCGAGCCGGGCGAACTCCGGCCATAACGCGCGCTGCGAGAACGCTGTGCCGTGCCACAGCCGGAAAAGATCGCGAATATCGGCCTCCGGCGTGCCAAGCGCGCGAAACACGACGGACCATCTGTCGAAGTCGCGATGGAAATAGCCGCCGAATTTTTGCAGCAGGCCGTCGCGAACCTGTAGCCGGTCGTAGTCATAGGGCGGCGGCCCGATCTTCTTAAGTTCTTCGAGCGCATCCGCGTCGTTGCGCTTGCGCGCTTCGGCAAGCACGAATTCATAGGCGTGAATCTCGTCCATCGGATTGGACGCCACTTGTCCTGTGCCGATATAGCCGGCGATCTTTTCGGAATGCGCCGCGGCGTAAAGCGTGCCGAGCGCCGTTCCCCAGGAATGCGCCAGCAGCCAGATCTTGCTGGCGCCGAGCCGGGCGCGCAGATGATCCACGACATGATCCAGGTCGTCGAGGAACTGCGCGATCGTCATTGTCGAAGCGGGAATATCCGCGCTGTAGGATTTGCCGGCGCCGCGCTGATCCCAATAAGCCATGACGAAATGATCTTCGAGCTGCGGATGAAACAGACGCATCAGCGCCGTCTCGCTGCCGCCAGGCCCGCCATGCAGGAACAGCATCACCGGCGCATTCCTGTTCCGGCCGCGCAAGAGCAGATATTCACGCGCGCCTTTGAGGGGAAGATAAGTCTCTTCCACGATACTGCCCGGCAGCGTCACGCCGTTCGTCTCGAAAGGCGGGCTCGGGCGTGCGCAGCCGGACAACACTGCCGCGCCGCAGCTCAGAAGAAATGTCCGCCGTTGCAGAAGCGAATGCGTCATGTCGTCTCCGATGCTTCAATGCACCGGAGACGGTATTATACCCCCATGGGGTATATCAACGCCGTGTCAGCGGGGCTGCGGAACGATGCGGATGTAAGGCTTCGGCTCCTGCCACCCTTGCGGGTAGATCGTCTTCGCCTCGTCGTTCGATACAGAGCCGGCGATGATCACATCGCCGCCCTGCTTCCAGTTCACCGGCGTAGAGACCTTATGCTTGGCGGTGAGTTGCAGCGCATCGAGCACGCGCAGCACTTCGTCGAAGTTGCGGCCCACGCTCATCGGATAAACAAGGATCAGTTTGATCTTCTTGTCCGGCCCGATGATGAAGACGTTGCGCACAGTCTGATTGTCCGCTGCCGTACGCTTCGCCGGATCGCCGGACGCTTCCGCCGGGAGCATGCCGTACGCCTTCGACACCTTGTATTCGTCGTCGCCGATCATCGGATAGGTGACCTTGGCGCCCTGCGTCTCCTCTATGTCCTTCGCCCAGCCGGAATGCTTGTCGACCGGATCGACGGAAAGACCGATGATCTTGGTGTTGCGCTTGTCGAACTCCGGCTGAAGCTTCGCCATGTAGCCAAGCTCCGTCGTGCAGACAGGCGTGAAGTCCTTCGGATGCGAGAACAGGATCGCCCAATGATCGCCGATCCACTCATGAAAGCGGATCTTGCCTTGCGTCGTGTTGGCTTCGAAATCCGGCGCGGTATCGCCAATCTTCAGTGTCATCGGGTGCTCCATGAAAGGGGGACCCGATTATGCGACTGCGATACACGCGCGTCTATTCCAGACTTAGTCGTGTGAATTCTGCGCCAGCCTTACAGGCGTTGCGACATAGAGCTGCGGCAACATGCGCTTCAGATTCTCGATCTTCGGAAGATCGTTGTAGACGATGTAGGGATAATCCGGGTTCTTGAGGAGGAAATCCTGGTGATAGCCCTCCGCCGGATAGAACCCCTTATAGGCATCCACGCGCGTGACGATCGGCTGCGAGAAGGTGCGCGACGCTTGCAACTGCGCGACATAGGCTTTCGCCACGCGCGCCTGGTCTGGCGTGGTCGTCCAGATCTCGCCGCGATATTGCGTGCCGGTGTCCGGTCCCTGGCGATTCAATTCGGTCGGATCGGTGGCGACGGAGAAATAGACACGCAACAGATCGGCGAAGCTCACCTGCTTGGGATCGTATTTGATCTGCACGCTTTCGGCGTGTCCGGTCACGCCTGTGCCCACCATTTCATAATGCGCGGTTCCGGCGGCGCCGCCGGCATAACCCGCCACAACCTGCTTCACGCCTTTCACATGCTCGAACACGCCTTGCAGACCCCAGAAGCAGCCGCCGGAGAGAACCGCAGTCTGAACGCCATTGGCAGGTGCATCGACGGTCGTGGCAGCGGGAACGGCATGCGGCGTCTCATCGGCAGCCGCACCGCACGCCGCTGCAATCACGGCAACGGCAGCCGTCGCCAGAAGAGCGCGAAGATGGATCATGG
>JBQCJO010000088.1:0-7872 GCA_051952735.1 Rhizomicrobium sp. | reverse complement strand
AGCCATGCGCGGTGCCTGGCTCCCACCACGGCGCTTGCTCTTCGAGCGCATGGCTCATCGTTTGCCAATCGAGCGCGGCGCCGTCGGGCAGCGGCGCGTCAATGGCCGGGAGCGCCGAGCGATGCGTGAGAATGTGGCGCAGCGTGATCGTGTCTTTGCCGTGTTTCGCGAATTCCGGCCAAAGCTTCGCGACCGGTTCATCGATATCCACCAACCCCTGCTCGGCGAGGCGGCACGCCGCCAGCGCGCACAGCGCCTTGCCGACGGAGAACACATTCACCAGCGTGTCACGCTGCCACGGCCTGGTGTTGGCGATGTCGGCATGCCCGCCCCACAGATCGACCACGGGCTTGCCGCCCACCGACACGCACACCGCCGCGCCGGGTTCGCCGCGCTCGCGGAAATTCGCGCTGAAAGCTGCGCGCACCGCCGCAAAGCGCGGATCGCAGAAGCCTTCAAGCGGCGCGTCGTTCATTCATTTGCCTTTATGCAGCGCATCCATCACGGCGGCAGCGTAATTCCACTGCGCGATCCAGTTCTTGTCCTCGTCCGCTTTATCCCACGCGCTGTTGAATACGATGACGAGATCGTCCTTCGGATCGAGAAACACCTGCTGCCCGAAGATGCCTTCCGCCGAATAGGTGCCGTGCGGATGGGTCCACCAGAAATAGCCATAGCCTTCGTCCGGGCGCTTCGGGTCCACCTGCGTGTGGCTGCTGGACGCATCCTTCACCCAACCGGCGGGCAACACCTGTTCGCCATTCGCCGCGCCGCCATGCATGAAGAACAGGCCGAAGCGCGCATAGTCCCGCAACGTCATCGAGATGCAGCAGCCGCCATGCTCGTAACCGGCTTCGTCGAGCATCCAGATCGCATCCTGCTCGGTGCCGATCTTCGACCAGATCTTCTCCGACAGATAATTCGCCAGATGCTTCTTCGTGGCACGGGCCACGAGAATACCGACAAGCTCGGTTTCACCGGTATCGTAGTGGAACGTCGTTCCCGGTTTATGCGCGCGCGGCAGTTTCGCCATATAGGCGACAACAGGGTCCATGCCGTCCTTGCGCGCGGGCTGGAAGCCGAACTGGTTCACGTCGGATTTCGGATTGGCGTAATCTTCATCCCACTTCACGCCCGAACGCATGGTGATGAGATCGGCAATGGTCACGCCGTCATACGCCGTCTTCTTCAATTCGGGCAGATAGTCGGTCACCGCCGCGTTGATGCTTTTGATGTATCCGTCCTTGATCGCCGCGCCGACCAGCGTGGACGTCACCGATTTGCCGACGGAGAAGCTCGTCCAGCGGTCCTTCTCGGTGCGGCCGAGGCCATAGCGTTCCAGCAGCACCTTGCCGTGGCTGATGATAATGAGGCCGGACGTGCGGTTGGCTTTCATGAACGCGGCGGTGTCGAGCGTCTTGCCGTCTTCCTTGTAGGAAACGTCAAACGCTTTGTCGGCGTGCGGCAGCACGTTCACGGTCTTGCCGCGCGGCGCCACGCGCACTGGAAAGATCTTCTCGATGTTCTTGTATCCGAACGCCTGCTCCGCCGGCGTCCAGAACAGGAAGTGATCGCGCGACGGAAGCTTCGTTTCCGCCACGGCGCTGCCGCCCAACGCCAAACACGCGCCGATAACACCGGCCATCAACCGCTTCATGGAAATCTCCCCAATGTCCCTTTGCCGGAGTGTATGCGGGCAAAAGGGCTTGCGGCTAGGGCGTTCCGTTTTGCTGATCGCGGAGCACATCCGCATGCATCCCCGAATCCGCTTCCGGATTGGATGCACGCGTCGCCGCGACGGCAGGCGCTTCGTAAAGCCGCGCGAGGCTGACGGCGGTGGCCACCAGCGCGCAACCGCTGGCAAGGAAAAGCGCGACCGTCGGCCCCTGCTGCGGCAGCCGCGCAAACAACAGCGCCACAACCGCCGCGCCGGTCGTCTGTCCGAGCAATCTCGCAGTGCCGAGCATGCCGCTGGCGCCGCCGCTGCGCGACTTGGGCGCGGCGGAGAGCATCGCGCGATTGTTCGGCGACTGGAAAATGCCGAAGCCGAACCCGCACAGCGCCACGCGCCAGATGATGTCGAAATGGCTCGGCCCTGCCGGCAGCATCGCGAGCGACAGCAATCCCATCGCAAAAATAAAAAGACCGACGCCGCCGAGAATGCCCGCCGAATATCTGTCGGCAAGCCGTCCGGCCAGCGGTGCGGCAAATCCGATGGCGACAGGCCAGGGCGTGATGAGTAGGCCGGTCTCCACCGCGTTGTAGTGCAAATCCATCTGGAAGAGGAACGGCAGCGACACCATCGCCAGCATCTGCGCCGCGAAGGAGCAGATGGAGGTGGAAACCGACAGCGTGAAGATCGGAATGCGGAGCAGATCGACGGGCAGCATCGGTGCGGCTTTGCCGGTCTCGCGTATGACCAGCAGATAGCCGAGCCCGATGGTGATGGCGACTTCGATCAGGAACAGGCCGAACGCCTGCCCATGTCCCAGTCCATCGATGCTGCCGATCAGCCATCCGAACGTCGCCGCGCTGAGCAGCGCGCCCCAAAGATCGAAGCTGTGCGGCGATGATTTGGTGCGCGGCAGCGAATAGGTCCCCACCGCGACGGCTGCGATGCCGATCGGAACATTCACCGCGAACAGCCACGGCCAGTTCGCGACCGACAGGATGCCGCTGGCGATGGTGGGGCCAACGGCGGAGGATACCGCAACCACCATCGCATTGATCCCGATGCCGCGCCCCAGAAGTTTCTGCGGATAGATGAAGCGCAACAGCGCCGTGTTCACGCTCATGATGCCTGCGGCGCCGAAACCCTGGATCACGCGCGCCAATGCCAGCATCGGCAGTGTCGTCGAGAACGCGCAGCCCAGCGATGCAATCGTGAAGAGCGCCAGTCCGGCGATATAGACACGGCGATATCCGACGATGTCGCCCAGCGACGACAGCGGCAAAAGCGAAATCGTGATCGCAAGCTGATAGCCGTTGACAACCCAGACCGAATTGGCCGGATCGGTCTTCAGGTCCACCGCGATGGTGGGCAGCGCCACATTGGCGATGGCCGAGTCGATGACAGCCAATCCGACGCCCAGCGCCGTAGCCAGAATCGCCCAATAGCGCGCGGGAAGAGGAAGGCCGTCTTCGTGAGTCATCGCGCGTATTCAATCGGTAAAGCGAGAACGCGCAAAGTCTCAAATCGAGTCATCACCTCCCCCTTGTGGGGAGGTCGAAAAAGCGAAGCTTTTTCGGGTGGGGGGGCGAAGTCGCGAGTGATCCCCCCACCCGAAAAATCTTTCGCGTCGCTCAAGATTTTATCGACCTCCCCACAAGGGGGAGGTGATCGCTGAGGCGAAATTCAGAGTGATATATTACCGCGTCGGAACCGGATGTTCGCCGCGATAATCGTAGAAGCCGCGGCCGGTCTTCTGGCCGAGCCAGCCCGCTTCCACATACTTCACCAGCAGTGGGCAGGGGCGGTACTTCGAGTCCGCTAGGCCTTCGTAGAGCACCTGCATCACCGAAAGGCAGGTATCGAGGCCGATGAAATCCGCCAGCTGCAGCGGGCCCATGCGGTGGTTGGCGCCCAGCTTCATCGCCGTGTCGATGGCTTCGACGTTACCGACGCCTTCATACAGCGTGTAAACCGCTTCGTTGATCATCGGCATCAGGATGCGGTTCACGATGAAGGCGGGGAAGTCTTCGGCATAGGCCGCCGTCTTGCCCACCTTGCGCACCAGCTCCAGCGCCGCCTGGAACGTCGTGTCGTCCGTGGCGATGCCGCGGATCACTTCGACAAGCTGCATCATCGGCACCGGATTCATGAAGTGAATGCCGATGAAATGCTCGGGGCGGTCCGTCGCCGCCGCAAGGCGCGTGATCGAGATGGAGGAGGTGTTGGACGCTACCATCGCGGTCTTGGAGAGGCGCGGGCACAGATCGGCGAAGATCTTGCGCTTGACGTCTTCGTTCTCCGTCGCCGCTTCGATGACGAGCTCGCGGTCCTTCATGTCGTCGATGCTGGTGGAAGCGCGGATGCGCGACATCGCCGGCGCGATCTGGTCGTCCTTGATGAGGCCGCGTCCCGCCTGACGGTGCATGTTCTTTTCGATGACGCCGCGCGCCTTGGACAGCGCGTCGGGGTTCATGTCTTCCAGAACAACATCCATGCCGGCCAGCGCCAGAACATGGGCGATGCCCGTGCCCATCTGGCCTGCGCCGATTACGCCAACTTTCTCGATAGCCATGCGCTTGTCCTCTGCCGGAGCTTAGTAGCCCAGCTTGGTCAACTCTTCGTCCATCTCCGGGATCGCCTTGAACAGGTCGGCGACGAGGCCGTAATCGGCCACCTGGAAGATGGGTGCTTCTTCGTCCTTGTTGATGGCGGCGATGATCTTGGAATCCTTCATGCCGGCCAGATGCTGGATCGCGCCGCTGATACCCACCGCGATGTAAAGCTCCGGCGCCACGACCTTGCCGGTCTGACCAACCTGGTAGTCGTTCGGCACGAAGCCCGCATCGACCGCCGCGCGCGACGCGCCAACGGCGGCGTGCAGCTTGTCCGCGATCTTGTCGAGCAGATGGAAATTGTCGCCCGACTGCATGCCGCGTCCGCCGGAGATCACGATCTTGGCGGAGGTGAGTTCGGGGCGTTCCGACTTGGACAGCTCTTCGCTCACGAATTTGGAGATGCCGTCATCGCCCGCGCCGCCGATCTTCTCGACCGATGCGCTGCCGCTTGGCTCCGCCGCCTTGAACGCGGTGGTGCGCACGGTGATGATCTTCTTGCCCGCGGGCGCTTGCACGGTGGCGATGGCGATGCCGGCATAGATCGGCCGCTCGAACGTGTCGGGCGAATCCACTTTCAGGATTTCGGATATCTGCGGCACGTCCAGCTTGGCGGCCACGCGCGGCATATAGTTCTTTCCGCTGGTGGTGGCGGGCGCGAGGATCGCGTCATACTTGTCGGCCAGCGACAGGATCAGTTTCTCCATCGGCTCGGCGACCATCTTCGCGTAAGCCGCGTCGTCGGCGTAGATCACCTTCTCGACACCCGCGAGCTTGGACGCCGCATCTGCGACTGCATCCGCACCGGAGCCTGCAACGAGCACATGCACGGGCGATGAAACCTGTGCTGCGGCCGTCACGGTCTTGTTGGTGGAGTCTTTGAGAACCTTGCCGTCATGTTCGGCGATAACGAGCGAAGCCATCAGATCGCCCCCACTTCTTTGAGCTTGTCGATGAGTTCCTTGGCGGTCTTCACCTTGATGCCGGCCTGGCGCTTCGGCGGCTCGGCGACTTTCAAGGTCTTGAGGCGCGGCGTGACGTCCACGCCGTAATCGGCGGGCGTCTTCTCGTCGATCGGCTTCTTCTTCGCCTTCATGATGTTCGGCAGCGAGGCATAGCGCGGCTCGTTCAGGCGAAGATCGGTCGTCATCACGGCCGGAAGCTTCACCTCGACAGTTTGAAGGCCGCCATCGATTTCGCGTTCGATGTCGGCCTTGCCGTCGCCCATTTCCAGTTTGTGCGCAAACGTCGCCTGCGGCCAGCCCAGAAGCGCGGCCAGCATCTGACCCGACTGGTTGCTGTCGTCGTCGATCGCCTGCTTGCCGGTGATGACAAGCTCGGGCTTCTCGGCTTCGCAGATGGCTTTGAGAATCTTGGCGACCGCGAGCGGCTCAACCTCGCCGTCGGTCTTCACCAGGATGCCGCGGTCGGCGCCCATGGCGAGCGCGGTGCGGATCGTTTCGGATGCTTGTGCCGGCCCGATGGAAACGGCGATGACCTCGGTGGCCTTGCCTTTCTCTTTCAGGCGGATCGCTTCTTCGACGGAAATCTCGTCGAACGGATTCATGGACATTTTGACATTGGCGAGATCGACGCCGCTCTGATCCGCTTTCACACGGACCTTCACGTTGTAGTCGATCACCCGCTTCACGGGGACAATGACCTTCATGTTTGCTCGATTGCCTTCTTGAGAAAGGCGGCCGTCTTATCTCCGGAAGCTATCCCGCGTCCGGACCCCTGGAGCCGCCCGTTTTTTGTGCGGCGCAAAAACTAGGTCCGGGCAGCGTTGCCTGTCAACGAAGCTTCATGCCGCCACGCCTGCAAAAGATGACGCTGCGGCATAGGGAAATCGCTATGGTGCGGTGCAACATTTTGCGACAATGCGCGTCATTCCGCCGCAGCTATTTCAACGTACCCAGATAAGCGACCAGATCGGCCGCGTCGGCGGGCCGGGTCACGCCTGCGAACGCCATGCGGTTGCCCGGCACGACGGCCTGCGGGTGCTGGACGTAAGCGGTGAGCTTGTCTGGCGTCCAGGTGATGCCCGAACCCTTCATCGCGGCGGAATAAGAGAAGTTGGGCATCGTGCCCGCCTTGCGGCCGACGATGGCGAAGAGATCGGGTCCGATCTTGGCGGGCGCGCCCTTGGTGTTGGCGTGGCAGATGGCGCAGCGCTGGAAAACGGTGGCGCCGTTCTTGGCGTCTGCGGCCTCAGCCTGCGATGCCAGCATTCCAGCCACCGCGATCACGGCCATCGACTTTACGATCCGAAGCATTGTTCTCTCCCCGCCCTGCTGCGCGAACTCTCGGGAAGATTCTTAGCGCGGCTTTTGTGGCGGGAATAGGGACGTGGCGCTGATCGGGTTGCAGAGGGAGAGTGTTGCCGCGCTCGCGCCCGCGCGCCGGATCGAGCTGATCGTTGTGCTGGGCGCGCTCACCGCGTTCGGCGCGCTCTCCATCGACATGTATCTGCCCGCGCTGCCCTCCATCGCGCGCGATTTCCATGTGCCCATCGGATCGGCGGAGCACACACTGGCATCCTTCTTCCTGGGCTTCGCGGCGGGGCAGGCGTTCTTCGGGCCGCTCGCCGATCGTTTCGGCCGCAAGCCGCCGCTTTATGCGGGACTGTTTCTCTATCTTCTGATGTGCGCGGCCTGCGCGCTCTCCACCAGTGTGGAGATGCTGATGGTGGCGCGCTTCTTCCAGGCGGTCGGCGCCTGTGCCGGCGGCGTCGTCGCGCGCGCCTGCGTGCGCGATCTCTTCGGCCCGACCGAAACGCCGCGCATCTTTGCTTACATGATGCTGGTGCTGGGCGTGGCGCCGCTGGTCGCGCCGTTCCTCGGCGGTTACTTCCTCATCTGGGCAAGCTGGCGCGCGATCTTCTGGTTCCAGTTCGTCTTCGGCGGCCTCGTTGCCATCGCGGTCGCGATCCGTCTGCCGGAAACGCATGGCGGCGCGCATCGCGCGCTGCATCCCTTCGTGATCTTCGCCGACTACGCGCGCATCACAGGGGATCGCCGCTTCATCGCTTATGCGCTCTCCGCCGCGGTGAGCAACGGCTCGCTCTATGCCTATCTCACCGGTTCGGCGCATGTGTTCATCGACATTTTTCATGTCGCGCCGCAGAACTTCGGCTGGTTCTTCGGTATCAACGCCATCGGCCTGATCGGCACCGCACAGATCGCGGCGCGTCTTGTTCATGGCCGCTTGCCGGAAGCGATCATGCTGAAAGGCCAGCTTGCGCATGTCGTTGCGGGCATTCTGCTCATCGCCGTTTATTTTACCGGTATCGGCGGCGTGTTAGGCCTCGGTGCGTCGCTGTTCGTGTTCCTCTCCTTCAACGGCGCGATCAATCCGATGGGCACCGGCGCCGCCATGCGCCACTACGGCGTGAACGCGGGCATGGCGAGCGCGCTGCTGGGTTCGCTGAGTTTCGTCGTCGGTTTCGGCGTGTCGCTGGTGATGGGTGCCTTCAACGCAGCCACACCGCTACCGCTCGCCGCTGTCATGGCAGGCTGCGCGCTGGCGGGACTGCTGCTGCATCTGATCTTGCGGCCACAAGACGCCGCTAAACTGTAAATCCGCTAT
>JBQCJO010000087.1:0-6335 GCA_051952735.1 Rhizomicrobium sp. | reverse complement strand
CAGGTGGCGAACGGCGCGCAGGTCATCGACATCAATGTGGACGAAGGCTTGATCGATTCCGAAGCCGCGATGCGCCGCTTCCTCAACATGGCGGCGGGCGAGCCGGATATCGCGCGTGTGCCGGTGATGATCGACTCGTCCAAATGGTCGGTGATCGAGGCGGGCCTGAAATGCACACAGGGCAAGCCCATCGTGAACTCCATCTCGCTGAAGGAAGGCGAGGAGAATTTCGTTCACTACGCCCGCGAAGTGATGCGCTATGGCGCCGCCGTGGTGGTGATGGCGTTCGACGAAACCGGGCAGGCCGACACTTTGGAGCGCAAGGTGGAGATCTGCCGCCGCGCCTATGACGTGCTGGTGAACAAGGTCGGCTTCCCGCCGGAAGACATCATCTTCGATCCCAATATCTTCGCCGTTGCCACCGGCATCGAAGAGCACAACGATTACGGCCACGCCTTCATCGAGGCGACGAGCGTCATCCGCAAGGAAATGCCGCTCGCGCATGTCTCCGGTGGCGTGTCGAACTTCTCGTTCTCCTTCCGCGGCAACGACACCGTGCGCGAGGCGATGCATTCCATCTTCCTGTTCCACGCCATCAAGGCGGGCATGGACATGGGCATCGTCAATGCGGGGCAGCTGACCGTCTATCAGGATATCCCGACGCCGCTGCGCGAAGCGATCGAAGGCGTTCTGTTCAACCGCTCGCCCGATGCCACCGAAAAGCTGCTCGAACTGGCGCAGCAATACAAAGGCGGCGGCGCGGCGGCGAAGGTGGAAGACCTCGCCTGGCGCTCCTTGCCGGTCAACGAACGCCTCTCCCACGCGCTGGTGCACGGCATCGACGCTTATGTGGTGGACGACACCGAAGCCGCGCGCCTGGAAGCGACGCGCCCGCTCGATGTCATCGAAGGCCCGCTGATGGCGGGCATGAACGTGGTCGGCGATCTGTTCGGTTCGGGCAAGATGTTCCTGCCGCAGGTGGTGAAGTCCGCGCGCGTGATGAAGAAAGCCGTCGCGCATCTTCTGCCCTTCATGGAAGAAGAGAAGGCGGCAGGCGCAGCGAAAGAACCGGCCGGCAGGATCGTTATGGCCACGGTGAAGGGCGATGTGCACGACATCGGCAAGAACATCGTGGGCGTGGTGCTGCAGTGCAACGGCTACGAAGTGATCGATCTGGGCGTCATGACACCCACGCAGAAGATCCTCGACACCGCGCGCGAAGCCAAGGCGAACATCATCGGCCTGTCCGGCCTCATCACGCCGTCGCTGGACGAGATGGTGCATGTCGCGAACGAAATGGAGCGGCAGGGCTTCGACATTCCGCTGCTTATCGGCGGCGCCACGACCTCCAAGGTCCACACCGCGGTGAAGATCAATCCCGGCTATGCGCGGGGGCAGACCGTCTATGTCGCCGATGCGTCGCGCGCCGTTGGCGTAGCCTCATCGCTGCTGTCCAAAACGCAGAAGGCCGATTTCGTCTCCAACACGCGCAAGGAATATGCGGAGATCGCCGCGCGCCATTCCGCGCAGCGCGCGCCGGGCCGCCGCCTCACCATCACGCAGGCGCGCGCCAATGCTCCGAAATTCGACTGGGCAGGCTATGCGCCGCCCGTGCCCAAATATTTCGGGACCAAACAATACGGGCCTTACGATCTGGGCGAACTCGCGCGCTATATCGACTGGACCCCGTTCTTCCAGACCTGGGAACTTGTGGGCCAGTTCCCGAGCATCCTTGAAGATGACAAGGTCGGCGAAGCCGCGCGCGGACTCTACAAGGACGCGCAGGCGATGCTGAAGAAGATCGTGGACGAGAAATGGCTCACCGCGAAAGCCGTGGTCGGCTGCTGGCCCGAGAACAGCGAGGGCGACGACATCGTCATCTATGGCGACAAGGCGCGGAAATTCCCGATCCACCGCCTGCACACGATCCGCCAGCAGATGAGCCGCGAGAGCGACAAGCCCAACATGGCGCTGTCCGATTTCATCGCGCCCATCGGCAAGGGCGAGGATTTCATCGGCGGTTTCGCGGTCACCGCGGGTATCGGCGAGGAAGAACACATCAAGCGCTTTGAAGCGGAGAAGGACGATTACTCCGCCATTCTGGTGCGCGCGCTGGCCGACCGCCTCGCCGAAGCCTTCGCCGAGCGCATGCACGAACGCGTGCGCAAGGAATTCTGGGGCTATGCCGCCGACGAGAATTTCTCCAACGCCGATCTGATCAAGGAAGAATATCGCGGCATCCGCCCCGCGCCCGGCTATCCCGCGCAGCCGGATCACACCGAGAAGGGCACGCTGTTCAAGCTGCTGGACGCGGAAGCCAAGGCGGGGATCAAACTGACGGAGAGTTTCGCGATGTGGCCGGGTTCTGCGGTGAGCGGGCTTTATTTCTCGCATCCGGACAGCCGCTATTTCGGCACCGGCAAGATCGAGCGCGATCAGGTGGAGGATTATGCCAAGCGCAAAGGCTGGGATATGGCCACTGCCGAGCGCTGGTTGTCTCCCATCCTTAACTACGACCCGCGCGCGAAGGATGCGGCATAATCTATATTGAGCGTCATCTTGCCCTCGACTAGGTTCGTCTCGGGGGTGGGGAATGAAATACATAATTGCGACAGTTCTGGCGCTGGTCCTTTGTGCGGCGTCCGGGGCAAAGGCCGCGCCATGTACGCTTACGCGCGCGACCACGGTCACCATGAGCCCGGATCCGGAATCCGGAGCGATCGTCGTGCCGATAACCGTCAATGACCAGACTCTGAGCTTCCTGGCCGATACGGGCGGTCTCTATTCATCGCTGACCGACAGCGCGGTGGACAGGCTTGGCTTGCCGCGCCGCATGCAGACCTTTACCGGCGAGATCATGTTCGGCGGCAAGATTCTGGACCGCTATGTGGTTGCGAACCACATAAACTTCGGCGGTTTGAACGCCCACCGATTCGAGTTCGTGGTCATGCCGGATGACGTTCTGCCCAAGGATGTTCAAGGCACGCTTGCACCGGATGTCCTCGGCGCGAACGATGTGGATTTCGATTTTGCCAAAAACAAGTTCTCGCTGTTCTCTCAGGAGCATTGTTATGGCGGCGTCGTGTACTGGACGGGAGGCTATTTCGCGCGGATACCTTTTACGATCAACGAATACGAGCGCCATATCCAGATCGAAGTGATGCTCGATGGAAAGCCGGCGCGTGCGGTGTTGGACACAGGATCATCCACATCGCTTATGAACCTCGAAGCCGCACAGTCTGCCTACGGGATCGACTCGAAAAGCCTGAAGCTTTTGTCTTCGAAGGACAGCGATAGTCATAGATATGCCTATCCATTCAAGACGCTTTCCTTTGGAGACGTCACCGTCACCAATCCGCACATCGTGCTGGTGCCGCAGGGCGAGGCTCATACTTTGGGCGGAACGGAACCGCCGATCATCATCGGAATGAGCATTCTCAGCAAATTGCATCTCTACGTCGCGTATGGTGAGAAGAATCTCTACATCACGGGCGCAGACGCGCACTGAGTTCAAACGGAAAGCGAAAAAGAAAAGGCCGGGATCGCTCCCGGCCTTTTCGCGAATTTTTTTCTTGTTCGGCTTCTAATGAACGACACCCATCACACATGCCCCCAGAAACATGAACACGACAGTGACCGCGAGAAGTTCGAGTTCGCGAACCATTGGTCCCTCCAATGCTTGCTTCTTTGGAACGCCATAAGTCTGACGCAATTGAACGGGCCGATACACAAACCGTTCCTCGGTTCCCGCGTCATTTTGTTGCCCGCGTTGTAAGCGCCGGATTCCGCTGACTCTTTCGCTGCGTGTCGAAAAGGGATTCTGTGAATAAGTTTTTTCGCGCTGCAACAGGCGCGAGAATCACCAGGGAATCTCGCGATTCGAATAGTCGCGATAAGTTCCACTCTTAGCCGTATCGAGTTCCGCGATGCGCGCGCGCAAGCCTTTCACGCTGTCCTGCACCGTCACCGGCGCGCCGCTGCCGCCCATGTCCGTCTGTACCCACCCGGGATGAAAAATGCCGACGACGATGCCGTCTTTCGCCCAACCTTTTGCCGCGCCGTGCATCAGCGAATTCACCGCCGACTTCGAGGCGCGATAAGGCTGATTGCCGCCGCCGGATTCCGCGATGGAGCCGAGCACGCTGGTGATCGTGACCAGCTTCTTGTCCTTGCCCGCTTTCAGATTGGTCTTGAAGCGCAGCGCCATCAGGAACGGCGCGATAGAGTTGACGCGGAACACATCGAGCCATGCGTCCATATCCAGCGTTCCCGGCGTGACATGGCGCGGTCCGCCAACCCCCGCGTTGTTGATCAGGATGTCGATCGGCGCATCGCCAAGATCCTTCTTCAACGCCTCCACCGATGCGGGATCGCCCACATCCAGCGCCGTCACGCGCACTTTGCCTTTTATGGCTTTCAGCTCGGCCGCCTTGCCGGGTTCGCGGCAGCACGCGATCACGTCCGCGCCCTCCGCCGCATATTGTTTCACGAATTCCAGCCCGATGCCGCGATTGGCGCCGGTGACGAGGATGGTGGTCATGGTTGCCTCCTGGGCTTTTCTCCAAATCCGCCGCCGCCCGGTGTCGCGATCTCGATGCAATCGCCGGGCGCGACTTTTGTTTCGTCCGCGTGTTTCAACGCCTCGCGTGCGCCATCGGTTCGGATGATCGTCGTGGTTCCACGCTTGGCGTCTTCGCCGCCCGCCAGCCCAAACGGCGATGTCTCGCGCCGCGTGGAGAGAATGGCCGCGTTCATCGCCTCGCGGAAACGGATGCGGCGGATCACGCCGTCGCCGCCGTGATGCTTGCCCGCGCCGCCGGAACCTTCGCGGATACGAAATTCTTCCAGCAGCACCGGATAACGCGCTTCCAGAACTTCCGGATCGGTGAGGCGCGAATTGGTCATATGTGTGTGCACGGCGGATTGTCCGTCGAAATCCGCGCCCGCGCCGGCGCCGCCACAGATCGTCTCGTAATATTGATGCCGCTCGTTGCCGAAGGTGAGGTTGTTCATCGTGCCTTGCGAGGCCGCCAGCACGCCGAGGCACCCGAACAGCGCATCGCACACCGCCTGGCTTGTCTCCACGTTACCGGCCGCCACCGCGCCTGGCGGATTAGGATTGAGCAAGGTTCCGCGCGGCACGATGATCTCGAGCGGCTTCAGGCATCCCGCGTTCATCGGGATGTCGCCATCGACAAGGCAGCGGAACACATAGAGCACCGCCGCCTTGGTCACCGATCCCGGCGCGTTGAAATTGTTGTTCGCCTGCGTCGACGTGCCGGTGAAATCGATCTTTGCCGAACGCGCCGTGCGATCCACGGTGATCTTCACCCGGATCGTCATGCCGCCATCCATCGGCATTTCGAACGCGCCGTCCTTCAGCGCGCCGATCACCTTGCGCACGCTTTCCTCGGCGTTGTCCTGCACGTGGCGCATGTAAGCGGTGACGACATCCGCGCCGTAATTGGAGCAGGCACGGCGCAGTTCGGAAATCCCGCGCGCGCAACTCGCCGCCTGCGCCTTCAGGTCCGCGATGTTCTGCGCCGGATTGCGCGCCGGGTTCTCGGTGGAGCGCAGCACAGTCATCACCGCGGCTTCGTCGAAATGCCCGCCGTGCACCATCTGGATGCCGTCGAACAGCACGCCTTCATCGGCGATGGTGCGGGAGAAGGGCGGCATGGAGCCGGGCGTGATGCCGCCGATATCGGCATGATGCCCGCGGCTCGCGACGTAGAACTTCGCCGTGCCGTCCACGAAGACCGGCGCGACCACCGTGATGTCCGGCAGGTGCGTGCCACCGTCATACGGTGCGTTGATCACGAACATATCGCCGTCGCGCATCGTGGGATGCTTGCGCATGATCGCGGTGACGCAATCGCCCATCGAGCCCAGATGCACCGGCATATGCGGTGCGTTCGCCACGAGGCCGCCTTCGGCATCGAAGATCGCGCAGGAGAAATCGAGCCGCTCCTTGATGTTCACGGAGGAGGCAGTGTTCTGCAGCGTCGCACCCATCTCTTCGGCGATGGCCATGTAGAGATTGGCGAACACCTCCAGTGACACCGGATCGGCGGCGGTGGTGGCATTGAGCGCGTGTTGCGCCGCGTGCGCGCGCGTCAGCACGAGCGAACGATCTGCGCGCACAGTCGCACGCCATCCCGGCTCCACCACGATGGTCTGATGCGGCTCGATGAGCAGGGCCGGGCCTTCGACGACAGCGTCCGCCGTGAGTTCGCTCACCGTATAAAGAGCAGCGTCATGCCAGGCACTATGCGAGAAGAACTTTCCTCCCCCGTTTACGGGGGAGGTGCCGGAGCGCAGCGAGGCGGAGGGGG
>JBQCJO010000086.1:0-5080 GCA_051952735.1 Rhizomicrobium sp. | reverse complement strand
CACCGCTCATATTGAACACGCAGATCGCGCGCTCGTCCTCATGCGTCCGCGTGAAGGCAAGAACCGGCGCCGGCGCATCAAGAAACGCAATATCGCCAAGCCGCAGCACAGGATTGGTCTTGCGGGCCTCGATGAATTTTCGCGCCGTCGCGAGCGTTGAATGCTCATCCGCTTCCTGCAGATCGGCAGCGAGAGGCTTGTGCAGGGGCGATACGGGAAGCCACGGCGTTCCGCCGCCGAAGCCGAGATTGGGCAAACTCGAATTCCACGGCATGGGCGTGCGACATCCATCGCGGCCGAAGGTGTAGGGATAGTAGAGATCGCCGACAGGATCCTTGATCTGGTCGCGGCGGATATCGGCTTGCGGCAAGCCAAGTTCCTCGCCCTGATAGATCAACGCTGTGCCCTTCAGCGTGAACAGCAGCGCCAGCATCATCTTCGCGAGCCCCCGCGGCGCGTTCCGTCCGCCGAAGCGTGTGAGCGTGCGCATGATGTCGTGGTTGCAGAACGCGATCGACGGCCAATGCCCCTGGTGCTTTGCCAGCATCGCGTAGTGATTTCGGATGAAATCGGGGCCGAGTGTCCGCGCCTCCAGCAGGGGGAAGCTGTAGCCGGAGTGCAGTCCCTTGTCCGGCGCGGCGAAACAGCCGCAGCGTTCGGGTTCCTCGGAAAACTCGCCCATCACAAAGCGGTCGGGATAGGAATCCACCGTCCGGCGGATTTCATCCAGAACCGTAATTTCCTCGGACAAGTTACTGTCGTGATAGTGAAATTGCAGATTGGGGGCGTGCGCCCAATTGTGCGCCGTGCGCTGCTCCATCGGCACCGGCGGATTGTCGGTCAGAGCCGGGTCATGGAGATAGGCGTTGGCCACGTCGAGCCGGAAGCCGTCAACGCCGCGCTTCAGCCAGCTGTCCAGCACCGCGAGCGCTGCGGCTTTCGCCTCTGGCGTACGCCAGTTCAGCTTGGGCTGCTGGCGCAGGAACTTGTGGTGATAGTACTGTCGGCGCGCCGGCTGATAGGCCCAGGCCGCGCCTGCGAAAGCCGACAGCCAGTTGTTCGGCACCGTGCCGTCGATCTGAGGATCGGCCCAGACATACCAATCGGACTTCTCGCCCTTCTTTAGGCTATCGAGAAACCATGCGTGCTCATCGGAGGTATGCGCCAGCACCTCGTCGGTGATGACCTTCAATCCGCGCCGATGCGCTTCCGCCAGAAGATGATCGAAATCGGCCTGTGTTCCGTAATCGGGATGGACGCCTTCGTAGTCCGAAACATCGTAGCCCCAATCGCGATTGGGGGACGGATGGATCGGCGACAGCCATATTGCATCGACGCCCAGTGCCGCCAGGTAATCGAGCTTGGAGATCACGCCGGCGAAATCGCCCTGCCCGTCGCCATTGCCGTCGCAAAAGCTGCGGATATAGATCTGATAAATGACAGCGCCCTGCCACCAGGGCCGTCCCTGAGCGGTCACGCAGAGCGCTCCGACAGTTCGGCGATCTGCCGTGCGACGTCTTCGGCTTCCCGAAGAAACGGCGTCATGGCCGCTTCATTTCGCTTCCACTTATCGGGCGCAGGCGCGGAGATCGTGTAGCGGGACGGCTTCAAGGGCTTCTCCGCGACGGCGCGCAGCCGTTGATCGTATTCTATGCCCGCGAAAGCGCAGAGATCGCGCAACACTCGCTGCGGATCGTTCAAGAGATTTTCGTAGCTCACGGCGCACCAATCCTCGCGCGGCATCGCCTTCAGATCCTCGAGAATGATGCGATTCGTGTCCCGCCATTGGTGCATTGCGATCTTCGCCGGGTCGGCACCGCTCAACTCGCGCCATCCGGGAATGAGCAGCAACGACCATGGCGCGCCTTTCCAGTCCGGCAGGCGCGGATAGGTCACGAAACCGCCGGAACGCCACGCGTCCATGATCGCGCTGATGTTCGCGCGCGGCTCGCGATGAAGAAAGATGAACTTCGCGTCCGGAAACAGTTTCTTGAAAAATGGAATGCGGAGTGCGTTCTTCGGCGTCTTTTCGAGGAAACGGATCGCGCCGGGCTTTGCGGTCAAGCTCGTCCATTTTTCGCCGCCGGCATTGCGCAGGTCACGGATGAAGTTAGCGAGCACCCTGCTCTGCACATGGCCGGTTGCGGATTCATCGGTCAGCCGGTTCGAACTCATGCCGTGATGCTGCACCTGCAGAACCGGAATCGACTCGATATGCTCGTGACCTTCGCCGCCGAGCGTCCAAAAATCGCCGGCTGCAGAAAGTGTCTCGAAGAGCAGCGTGCTGCCGGATCGCGGAGCCGCCACAATGAAAATCGGCCGGTCAAATTTCGGCCCTGCAGCAACGACCTCCTCCGGAGAACCGGGGAGAGCGGCCTTCATCAGGGCGATAAACAGGTCATGCAGCACCGGTGCGACAGAACCGTTGTTGCTCGCAAGGAACAGAGGCGCCTGAAGAAAGCGGCCCGCCTGCACCATCGCGCTTTCGCGCAGTGCCTGAAAACGCTCCATGCCCTCGGGGCTCGGGCCATATTCGTGCCAGGCAATGCGCCATTCGGCGAGGAACCCCAGCAACAGATTGTTCAGCGCGGCAACAGCCGCCCGATCGTTCTGTGGGTGCGCGGCCAGATCCGCCATATGCCGGAGGATCTCAAGCTCCAATTCGCTCGGCGACATGACGGAAGGACCGACAAATGTCTCGTAAGCGAGCTTGGGAGATGCGCCTTCCCGATACGGAATGAACTGTTCGGGAATTTCATTGCCGAGCGGCCGCGCCAGCGCCCAGAACGTCGAGCTTCCATAGGTGTCGAACGTGAGATGGACGCGGCGGACTTCAGTCTCGTTGATAACGGTGTGCGGCAGCCAGTTGTTGAAGGTCCACGCCTCACCGGCCGCCATATGCACTTCCTGATCGCCGGTGCGGAAACGGATGCGGGGATCGGTGATGATGGGGATGTGAACCCGCGGATGGGTGCGCCAGTAGTAGTTGTTGTCGATGTGGACGGGTACGCCCTTCTCCGGCTCGAGCCGCAGCATACGCGCGCGCCCCAGCAACGTGCGGAATTGCGAAAACACCTGCCGGACATATGGCATCTTCATCAGATGCTCGGTCGGCATCATCGGCGCTTCGAATTCTTCGTTCAGCGTGCCGTTGGTGGTGACGAGATGGAGCGCCGAATTGCCCTTGAAGTTCTCGTGGTGCCAGTGCCACGCCTCTTCGGGAAACGCCTCGAGTTCCTGACGCAGCCTGTCGGCGTCGAACCGGAAGGGAAACTTATAAAAGGGGTAATCGAGACGCACGGCTCCCCCGCCGGTCAGGCCCTGTCCGGCCGATATTAGTCAAGAATCGCGGCATTCGAAAATCGCGAAAGCCTGCGGTCAAACTTCGTCTGCGCGCTGGATGATGCGCCCGACAAGACCGTATTCCTTCGCCTGCTCCGCACTGAGCCAATAGTTGCGCTCGGTGTCCTGAACGACCTTCTCGTAAGTCTGCCCGGTTTCCGCCGCGATCTCCTTGTTCAGGCGCTCGCGCATCTTGATGATCTCCTCGGCCTCGATCTGGATGTCCGAGGCCTGGCCCTGCACGCCGCCGAGCGGCTGATGCAGCAGGAAGCGCGTAAACGGAAGGCTGAGACGGTTCTCGCGCTTGGCGCCGAGGAAGATGTGCGCGCCCGCGCTCGCCACCCAGCCGGTGCCGATGATCTTCACGCGGTTGCCGACGAAGCGGATCACGTCGTGGATCGTGTCGCCGGATTCGACGTGGCCGCCCGGTGAATTG
Source organism: Rhizomicrobium sp. (assembly GCA_051952735.1). Classification (GTDB taxonomy): domain Bacteria; phylum Pseudomonadota; class Alphaproteobacteria; order Micropepsales; family Micropepsaceae; genus Rhizomicrobium. Next base: position 1,302 of record JBQCJO010000086.1, on the reverse strand, counting down.
AGGATCACACGGATGTCGCCTTCGCTTTCGGCATAGGCCAGAAGCTGCGCGCAAACGCGCTCGGCCATCTTCATGTCGACTTCACCGAAGATCATCACGGTGCGCGACTTGAACAGCGCCTGTGCGATAGGTGACGGCTGCTCCGGCGCCTTGTCGTCCGATTTGTCTTTCTCTTTTTCTTCGTCGAGGCTGCGCACAGCGATGCTCCTGAAAACCGTGGGAATCCGAATCATATAATAGCGATAGACCGTCGGGCGCTTAAAGCGCGTTAACAGCCTCACGCAGTGTAGGGCCAATTTGCCGGCTCAGGACGAGATCGGCGTAAATGTCCTGATCCGTGGGGTCGCGGTTCACGATCACGAGCCGCGCACCGTTCTTCTTGGCCAATATAGGGAACCCGGCGGCGGGATACACCACCAGCGAGGAACCCAGGACAATGAAAAGATCGCAGCCCAGCGCGGCTTCCTCGGCCCGCGCCATTTCGTCTTCCGGCATGGCCTGGCCGAAGGAAATGGTGGCCGTCTTCACGATGCCGCCACAGAACTGGCAATCCGGCGGTGTGCCGTGCTTTTCAAAATGCGTGCGGATGGGTTCCAGCTCGGCGCGCGCGCCACAGCGCAGACACTTCGCATAACGGGTATTGCCATGGATCTCGATCACGCGGTTCGCCGGCACGCCCGATTGCTGATGCAGATTGTCGATGTTCTGCGTGATGACATGGCTCGCCTTGCCGCGGTTCACCAGCGATGTCACCGCATGATGACCTTCGTTCGGCTCTACGGTTGAGAACATCTCCTCCATCGCGAAGCGCCGGCGCCAAGCTTCCTTGCGCATCTCGGGTGACGTCACGAAATCGCGGAAGTCGATGGGCGCCATCTGGCTCCAGATTCCGCCCGGCGAACGGAAGTCGGGAATGCCGGACTCCGTCGAAATTCCTGCGCCCGTGAAGATCACGGCGCGGCGCGCGGCGCGCAGCATCGCCGTGAGCGCGCACACGTCGTCGTCTTGGCTGGATGGTCCTTTGCCGCTAGCGATGCTGAACCTCTTTCGAATTTCGGGAAAATGGCGCGCCCTAGGGGAGTCGAACCCCTCTTGCAGGAATGAAAATCCTGAGTCCTAACCGATAGACGAAGGGCGCAGCCGGACCGCGATTTTCGCCGCGGAGGGCGGGGCTATACCGGCCTCGCCCGGCCTTGGCAAGCGCCGGCTTAAGCCTCGGCGGGAGCGGCATCCTCGATCTGAAGCTGGACGCGGACCTGGCCGTTCCAGTTGTCTTCTTTCAGGCGCCCCGCGAGATGAATG
>JBQCJO010000085.1:0-2434 GCA_051952735.1 Rhizomicrobium sp. | reverse complement strand
GCTCGTGGACGGCTGGGCCGCGGAGGGCGCGGGCGACATCGATATCGCGCTCAAGGACATGGATGCCCTGGCCGGTTCGGGCGGCACGCCGCAGCTTGTTGCCTATAACAGGGCGCTCATTCTCGATCTCGCCGGGCGCGATGCCGAAGCCGAAGCGAACTACAAGGTCGCGTTGCAGTTCGCCGCGAACGGACCGCGCGCCAACGAAGCCTATGGCCGCTTCCTGGAGCGGCACGGCCGCATCGACGAAGCGAAAGCGCTTTACGGCAAGCTTCGCAACGAAGGCAGCTTGCAGCCGCTGGCGGATGCGGGCCTTGCACGCATCGCGGCGGGCGAGAAGCCTGACCGGTTGGTGAACAGCCCGCAGGAAGGCACCGCCGAAGGATTGTTCAGCATCGCCGTCGCGCTGAACGATGCGACAAGCGCGGACATCGCGATCCTCTATCTGCGGTTCGCGCTTTACCTGCAGCCGGATTTCGATCTGGCGAAGATCGTTCTGGCAGACCGCTTCGAGGCGCTGAAGAAGTATGACGACGCCATCGCGGTCTATCGCAGCATCGACGAGAAGTCGCCATATCAACCGGCAGCGATCGTTCAGGTCGCGATAGACGAAGGCAAGCTGGGCCGCAACGACCAGGCCATAGCGGACCTGAAGGGCATCATCGATAAGCGTCCCAACGATCCGGCGGCGTGGACGTCGCTGGCGGACGCCTATCGCGCGGCGAGCAAGGATCAGGAAGCGGTTGACGCCTACACCAAGGCGATTTCGCTTCTCAATCCGCCGGACAAGGATGACTGGCAGATATTCTTCGCGCGGGCGGTCTGCGAAGAGAACCTGAAGCAATATCCGCAGGCCGAAGCGGATCTGCAGACGGCATTGAAGATGTCGCCCGATCAGCCGCAGGTGATGAACTATCTGGGCTACACATGGGTGGACCAGGGCCGGAAGCTGCCCGAGGCGCTTGCGTTGCTGGAGACGGCGCGCGCGTTGAGCCCGTATGACGGCTACATCGTGGACAGCGTGGGCTGGGCGTATTTTCGCATGGCGCGCTACAAGGATGCTGCCGACGCGTTGCAGGCCGCGGTGCTTCTGGTGCCGGGCGATGCCACCATCAACGAGCATCTGGGAGACGCTTACTGGATGAGCGGCCGCAAGCTCGACGCGCGTTTCCAGTGGAACCATGCACTGGCCTTCAATACCGATCCCAAGCTGAAGGCGGAGATCGAGAAGAAGTTGAATAGCGGGCTGGATGCGGCCCAGCGCGCCGGGAAATAGATGACGCGCGTATTCGCGCCCGCGAAGATCAATCTGTTCCTGCATGTCGGCGATCGCCGCGCGGACGGCTATCACGAGCTGGAAAGTCTGGTGGCCTTTGCCGATGTCGGTGACGATCTCGCCCTAGAGAATGCCGACAAGCTCTCGCTGACCGTGGACGGGCCATTCGGTGCGCAGCTTGCGGGCGAGGGCGACAATCTTGTCCTGCGGGCCGCGCGCGGCGCCGCAATGCTTGCGGGGCACGACCTGCCGCGCCGGATCACGCTCACAAAGAATTTGCCGGTGGCATCGGGTATCGGCGGCGGATCGGCGGATGCGGCGGCGACGTTGCGTGCGTTCCTGCTGGAATGGCAGCAGGAGGAATTCAAACTCTCCGATTTCGTGGAGCTGGCGAAGACATTGGGTGCGGATGTGCCGGTGTGCTTCTTCGGTCATTCGGCCTGGATGTATGGCATCGGCGACGGCATCGAGCGCGTCGATCTGCCGGAGCTTCATGCGGTGCTGGTCAATCCGGGCGTATCGGTTGCGACGCGCGACGTGTTCGCGAACCTCGACGTGCGCTCCGGCGTGGACAAGCTGCACTGGCCGGAAGGCTTTGCGAACGCGGACGCAGTGATCGCCTTCCTGAAAACCGTCGGCAACGATCTGGAGACACCGGCCTTGGCGCTCGCACCTGCTATCGGCGACGCACTTGCCGCGTTGCGTGCGGTCAATGATGTTCGGCTTGCGCGCATGTCGGGCAGCGGCGCGACCTGCTTCGGATTGTTCTCCGGCGCGGTCACGGCGCAAGCTGCGGCTGCGCAAATTGCACGCGATCATCCCGACTGGTGGGTGAAAGCCGCGATCCTGTCGAAAACCGACGAAAGCTAAGACGCGCGGCCGATGCTGTGGTCGGCGACTTGCATCAGGCAGGCGCGGATTTCGCCGTCCGGCAATATGCCAAGCGCGGAACGCGCCGCATCGACATAGCGCCGCGCCATGTCACGCGTATCGGCGATGGCGCCGGTTTCCTCGACATAGGCAATGGCGCGCTTCAGATCGACTTCGTGCTGCGGGCCGGTCTCGATGGTGCGCTTCCAGAACACGCGCGCTTCGTCGTCGGCGCGGGCAAAGGCGAGGATGACGGGCAGAGTGACTTTCGCTTCGCGGAAATCGTCA
>JBQCJO010000084.1:0-6221 GCA_051952735.1 Rhizomicrobium sp. | reverse complement strand
GCATGGACAAGAAAGGCTCCGGCACGATCGCGGTCTACGACCTTGGCGGCGGCACGTTCGACGTGTCGGTGCTGGAGATCGGCGACGGCGTGTTCGAAGTGAAGTCCACCAACGGCGACACGTTCCTGGGCGGTGAAGACTTCGACCAGCGTCTGGTCGGCTATCTCGCCGACGAGTTCAAGAAAGAATCCGGCATCGACCTGCGCGGCGACCGTCTGGCGCTTCAGCGCCTGAAGGAAGCCGCCGAAAAAGCGAAGATCGAACTCTCGTCCGCGATGCAGACCGAAGTGAACCTGCCGTTCATCACGGCGGACGCGTCGGGTCCCAAGCATCTCACCATGAAGATCACGCGCGCCAAGCTGGAAGCCTTGGTGGATGACCTCATCCAGAAGACCATCGCGCCGGTGAAGCAGGCGCTGAAGGATGCCGGCGTTTCGGCGAACCAGATCGACGAAGTCATTCTCGTCGGCGGCATGACCCGCATGCCCAAGGTTCAGGAAGCGGTGAAGCAGCTCTTCGGCAAGGAGCCGCACAAGGGCGTGAACCCGGATGAAGTTGTCGCCATCGGCGCGGCCATTCAGGGCGGCGTGCTCAAGGGCGAAGTGAAGGACGTTCTGCTTCTCGACGTGACCCCGCTGTCGCTGGGCATCGAGACGCTGGGCGGCGTGTTCACGCGCCTCATCGAGCGCAACACCACGATCCCGACGAAGAAGTCGCAGACCTTCTCGACCGCGGAAGACAACCAGACGGCTGTCACCATCCGCGTGTTCCAGGGCGAGCGCGAAATGGCGGCGGACAACAAGATGCTGGGTCAGTTCGACCTCGTGGGCCTGCCGCCCGCGCCGCGCGGCGTGCCGCAGGTGGAAGTGACCTTCGACATCGACGCCAACGGCATCGTCAGCGTCACCGCGAAGGACAAGGCCACCGGCAAGGAGCAGCAGATCCGCATCCAGGCCTCGGGCGGGCTGTCGGAAGCCGACATCAACAAGATGGTGAAGGAGGCCGAGCAGCACGCGGCCGACGACAAGAAGCGCAAGGAAAGCGCCGAAGCCAAGAACCATGGCGACGCGCTGGTGCACTCGACCGAGAAGGCGCTCAGCGAGCATGGCGACAAGATCTATGCGGGCGACCGCACCAATATCGAGAACGCCATCGCCGCACTGAAGGAAGCCCTCAAGAGCGACGACGCCGACGACATCAAGTCGAAGACCGAAGCGCTGGCACAGGCTTCGATGAAGCTCGGCGAAGCCATGTACAAGGCCCAGCAGGCGCAAGGTGGCGGCGAAGGCGCTGCGCCGGGTGCCGAAGGCGGCGATCAGCCCAAGGACGACAATGTCGTAGACGCGGAATTCTCCGAGGTCGATGACGACAAGAAGGGCGCGGCGTAAGCAGCGTCCGGGTCGGCCGGGGGGCATGAACCGATGAGCAAGGACTTGAAGTCATAGTGCAAGACCCGCATCTCCTCTAAGGGGATGCGGGTCTGCCGTTTTAGGTGGTTGGCGTAGTCGATGGAAAAGCGGTGCTATTACGAAGTTCTGGGCGTGGAGCGCACGGCCTCCATCGATGTCATCAAAGGCGCCTATCGCAAGGCCGCCAAGGAACACCATCCCGACCGCAATCACGGCGACACCACCGCCGAAATCCGTTTCAAGGAAGTCAGCGAAGCCTATGAAGTCCTGAAGGACGATCAGAAGCGCGCCGCCTATGATCGCTTCGGTCATGCAGCCTTCGAACATGGCGGCATGGGCGGCGGCGGACGCGGCAATCCGTTCGACTTCGCATCCTCATTCACCGACATCTTCGACGATCTGTTCGGCGAGTTCACGGGCGGGCGCAAGGCGCGCCGCCAGAACCGCGGGCAGGATCTCCGATTCAATCTCGAAATCTCCCTCGAAGAATCCTTCAAAGGCCGCGCGGCACAGATCAAAGTGCCGAGCGCAGTGGCGTGCGAGGGTTGCGGCGGCACCGGTGCGGAAGCCGGCCACAAAGCCGAGCAATGCCCGGCATGCGCGGGCATCGGCAAGGTGCGTGCGCAGCAAGGTTTTTTCACCATCGAACGCACCTGCCCGCAATGCCGCGGCAATGGGCGCATCATCAAGCATCCGTGCAAGACCTGCCAAGGCGCGGGCCTTGTGCAGAAGGAACGCACGCTGGCCGTCGATATTCCGGCGGGCGTGGAAGAAGGCACGCGCATCCGCCTCGCCGGCGAAGGCCAGGCAGGGCTGAACGGCGGACCGCCGGGCGATCTCTACATCTTCATCTCCGTCGCGCCGCACGAGATATTCCAGCGCGACGGACACGATCTTTATTGCCGCGCGCCGGTCTCGTTCGTCACCGCATCGCTGGGCGGCGGCATCGAAGTGCCGACGCTGGATGGCGGGCGCGCGAAAGTCGCGATCCCCGAAGGCACGCAATCGGGACGGCAGTTCCGCCTGCGCGGCAAAGGAATGCCGGTTCTTCGCGGCGGCGGCATGAGCGGCGATCTCTATGTCGAGCTTCTGGTGGAAACGCCGGTGAAGCTGACCAAGAAACAGAAAGAACTTCTCAAGCAGTTCGAGGAAGAAGCCGCACCCGGATCGCAGCCGGAGTCCGAAGGCTTCTTCGCCAAGGTCAAGGAATTCTGGAAGGGTGAAGCCTAGACTTCGCTTTATCCGAACGCCTTGTTGAAATCCGGGCAATCGCCCGCGGTCGAGAAAATCGCGTCGTATTTTCCATCGTTCAACAGCATCTTCACGGCATGCACCGCGTGGCCATACGCCGAACGCGCCGTGAGCGCACCGATGGTCAGCCTGCGCACGCCCAACGCTTTCAACGCCGCGACGTCCGGCGCTGTTTTGGTCGCAAGGATATTCACCGGCAGGCCAGTCGCTCCGACGACATCGCGAATTTGCGCCGGATCGGTCATGAACGCGGCGAAGATGCCGTCGGCACCCGCTTCGGTGTAGAGCTTTGTGCGCCGGATCGTCTCGCCGAGTTTCTTGTCGTCCGAAACGAGGTTCTGCAGATAAACGTCCGTGCGCGCGTTGATGAAGATGTCCGCGCCTTTGGCTTTCGCCGCGGACTTGATCGCCTTGATCTTGGCCACGAGAAGATCGGGCGCTTCCCTGCCGTCCTCGATGTTCAGGCCGGCGACGCCGATCTCGATCAAATGCATGCAGTGCTCCGCGACTTGTCCGGGATCGGAGGAATAGCCAGCTTCGCTGTCCACAGTGACGGGCAGGTTCACCACGCGCAGCACTTCCCTGGTGGCTGCGATGGCGACCTCACGCGACATGCCCTCGCCATCGGCATAGCCGTTCGACCATGCGACGGCGGCGCTGGAGGTGGCGATGGCCTTGGCGCCCGCGTCCTGCACCAGCCGGGCGCTGGCCGCATCCCAGGCGTTGGGCAGAACCAGAATCTGGTCTTTCGCATGTGCGTCACGAAATTGCGCCACCCGGTCTTTTTGCGAAGCCATTGTTTTGCCGCCCTTCCGCGAACAAATAACCGTCTCGGTCATTACATCCCTGCAGGTTCCGCCCCAGCCGGGGAGGGGTCAATCGCTTGAATCGAATAGCTGAAATGCAACGGGGATTTTGCTAGGAAGGCCTATGCCCTCAAACACCGCCGCAGAGCATCTGCACTTCCTGAAGGGTCTTATCGCCCGCCCCAAGAATGTGGGCGCCATCGCGCCGTCCTCGCCCGCCCTGAGCCAGGCGATTGCGCGGCAGGTCGATCCCACGGTTGAGGGGCCGGTGCTGGAGCTGGGACCGGGAACGGGCGTCGTCACCGAAGCGTTGATCGATCGCGGCATAGCACCCGAGCGCATCACCGCCATCGAATACGATCCGGATTTCGCGAAGATGGTGCGCGAGCGCTTTCCCAAAGTGCATGTGGTTCAGGGCGACGCGTTCGATTTGAAGACGACGCTCGGCAATGGCAACGGTGAAAGTTTCGCCGCGGTCGTATCCGGCCTTCCGTTGCTCAACCATCCGGTGGAGCGCCGCCACGCGCTGATCGAAGGTGCGCTCGCCAAGCTAAAACCCGGCGCGCCCTACATTCAATTCTCCTACGGCTTCGATCCGCCGATCCCTGCGCCGCACGGCACCACGGTGAAGCGTGCCGCGGTTGTTTGGGCCAACCTGCCGCCCGCGCGCGTGTGGGTCTATCGCAGAGCAGCTTGAACTGAGTGCAAAAAGAAAAAGGCCCGCGACATGCTTGCGGGCCTTTTCATTCGTCTGAAGTTCAAATTATTCCGCGGCTTCCGCCAGGATCGGCGCCGCTTCCAGAACGTCCTTGCCGACATGGGCTTCGAACTTCTTGAAGTTGTCGCGGAACATCGAAACAAGCTTCTTCGCCTGCGCGTCATAAGCCGACTTGTCGGCCCAGGTGTCGCGCGGGTTCAGGATCTTGGAATCCACGCCCGGCACGCTGACCGGCACGCGGAATTTGAAATGCGGGTCGATGCGCATCTCAACATTCGCCAGCGATCCATCCAGCGCCGCGGCCAGAAGCGCGCGCGTCGCCTTGATCGGCATGCGCGAGCCGGTGCCGAAGGCGCCGCCGGTCCAGCCGGTGTTCACCAGCCAGCAATCCGAGCCGTGCTGGGCGATCAGATCGCGCAGCAGGTTGCCGTACTCCGTCGGATGACGCGGCATGAACGGCGCGCCGAAGCAGGTGGAGAATGTCGGCTGCGGCTCTTTGCCGAGGCCCTTCTCCGTGCCCGCCACTTTCGCGGTGAAGCCGGAAAGGAAGTGATACATCGCCTGCGACGGCGTCAGACGCGCGATCGGCGGCAGCACGCCGAAGGCATCGGCCGTCAGCATGATGACGTTCTTGGGATGACCGGCTCTACCCGTCTCGCTCGCATTCGGAATGAAGTCGATCGGATAGGCGGCGCGGGTGTTCTCCGCATATTTCGCGCTGTCGAGATCGAGCGTGCGTGTCTTGGGATCCATGTCCACGTTTTCGAGCACGGTGCCGAAGCGTTCCGTGGTCGCATAGATCTCCGGCTCGGATTCGCGCGACAGGCGGATCACCTTCGCATAGCAGCCGCCTTCGATATTGAAGACGCCGTGCTCGGACCAGCCGTGCTCATCATCGCCGATCAGCGTGCGCGAAGCATCCGCCGACAGCGTCGTCTTGCCGGTGCCCGACAGGCCGAAGAAGATCGCGGCCTTGCCATCCTTGCCGACATTCGCCGAGCAATGCATCGACATCACGCGCTTGGGCGGCAGCAGGTAGTTCATCACCGTGAAGACGGACTTCTTCATCTCACCGGCATAGGACGTGCCGCCGATCAGGATCATCTTCTTGGCGAAGTTCACGCCGATGACCGTCTTGGTCTTGCAACCATGCTTGGCCGGATCGGCTTCAAAGCCCGGCAGGTCGATGATCGTGAATTCCGGATTGAAACCCTTCAGCTGCTCCGCCGTCGGGCGGATGAGAAGCTGGTGCACGAAGAGCGAGTGCCAGGCATATTCGGTGACGATGCGCACTGGCAGGCGGTGCTCCAGGTCGGCGCCGCCGAAGAGATCCTTCGCGTACAGCTCGCGGCCTTCCGCAAATTTCATCATGTCGGCATAGAGCGCGTCGAAATGCGCCGGCGTCATGGAACGGTTCTCGTCCCACCAGACCGTGTTTTCGGTGCTGGCATCGCGCACGACGAATTTGTCGGTGGCGGAGCGGCCAGTGTGCTGGCCGGTCAGAACGACGAAAGGGCCGTCCTTGGAGAGATGGCCTTCGCCCTTGCGGATCGAATGCTCGTAAAGCTCCGGAACGGTGAGATTCCAGTTCACGGACTTCAGATTGCGAAAGCCCTGCTTCTCCAGACCGAAGGCCTGTCCGTCAGCCATAGCGTACCCCGTGAAACGGGCGGCTCGTTTGCGAGCCGCTCTCAGTTGATTGTATGGGCCAAAATAGCCTTGGCCCTGACCGGCTTCAACGAAACTCGGGAAATTGGTTTCGTCGCGCCTCTATAGTCCCAAGCCTTTGAAAAGGATAGAGGAATCGGCCTCTGGGGCGATCCGCCGCGATTCCTATTTTCTTGCGGAGAGCCAATGGGTTATAGCGCGGGCCATGAGCCTTTCGGACGAAGAGTTGGACCGCTACGCCCGCCACATCGTCCTTCGGGAGGTAGGCGGCCCGGGGCAAGCCCGACTCAAAGCGGCGAAGGTGTTGGTGGTCGGTGCCGGTGGGCTCGGCAGCCCGGTCATTCTCTACCTTGCAGCGGCAGGCGTGGG
>JBQCJO010000083.1:0-2063 GCA_051952735.1 Rhizomicrobium sp. | reverse complement strand
AGCGCCACGACGCCAGCGACTTCGACACCAAGACGATGGACAAGCTGCAGGCCAAGCAGGCGTAACGGCGCGTCAGCGTTTTTGCGCGAGCCAGATCGTGTGACCGCCACAGGTGGGGTCGTTCGCGGCGTATTCGACGACATCGAAGCCATAGCGATCGAGCAACGCGCGATACTCCTGCGGCGCGAGGCTCGCGTGATACAGCGGCTCGCCGGCAAAACTGCCGATAGCCTCGCCTGCCTCGGGGCCACTAGTGAACATCAGCGCTGCGCTGGGCGCGGTCTGCGCGGCAAACACCGGAAACATCGCGCGCTGATCCTGTGCGCGCAGGTGGAAAAAGCTATCCCACGCAAGGAATGCCGTCGAAGCGCTCGTCAAACGGCAGCGCGCGCATGTCGGCCACACGCCAATCGCCATCTGGGAAACGCGCCTTGCACATCGCGATCATCTCCGGTGAGGCATCCACGCCGGTAACAGTGCATCCTTTTTCGCGCAGATAGCTTGCAATGGGCTCGCCGCTGCCGCATCCCAGATCGAGCACATGCGCAGCCTTCGGCAGAAGCGTGAGAAAGCGGTCGAGCCACAGCGCTTCCACCAGCGACTTGCCGCGCGCCTGCGCCCAGCTATGCGCATGGCGGCGATAGAGGCCGGCGATATTGTCCGCGTCATCCATCGGCGTTACGCACATCGCGTGGCGACTTTCCCGTCCAGCGCTTGAACGCGCGGCTGAACGCGGCGGGATCGGAGAAGCCGACGAGGAAGGCCGCCTCGTTCACCGATACCTTCTTCGCGCCGAGATAATCGAGCGCGAGCTTGTGGCGCAGTTCATCCAGCACCTTCTCGAAGGTGGTGTTCTCCTCCTTCAGACGCCGGAACAAAGTCTGCCGGCTCATCGCCATCTTGTCCGCGATGGCGTCCATGCTGGCGTCGCCCTTGTGCAGCACCGGCATCAGCAGCGACTCCACTTTGCCGCGCACGGTCTTCGACGCTTCGAGCTCCTTGAGCAACTGGTCCGCGTGGCGGCTCATCACGCCGAAGACATAGCGCGGATGAAGATTGATGCGGTAATCCGCCCATTTGTAATCGATCAACATGGCGTTGCGCGGCGCGTCGTAAGTGACGGGCGCGCCGAACACGCGCGCGACTTCGTCTGCATAGCTGGGCTTCGCATGCGTCACCTGCACGGCCTTGACGATCTGCGCAATGCCGAAGCTGCGCGGGCCGCAGATCATGCGCGCGAAGGTGGACTCGGTAAGTTCATAAAAGTCGTTCGGATGCTCGCGTGTGTCGACGACCCACATCCCGTCCGTCTCCGGTTCCGTCACGAAACGATCGGGTCCGCCGTCGAATTCCACGACGAGGCGGCCATAGCGATTTAGTTGCTGCATGGCTTCAGCCATTGTCTCCGACGCGTTGCCGATAAGCCCGACGACAGAGACTTCTGCGAAATTGCTTGTCTCACCATAGTGCAGCGCCAGCGCCGGATCGCACGCGAGGTCCTTTCCCGCGCGCATCAATCTCACATAGTTGTCGAAAGGAATGCGCGTGTCCTGATCGGCAAGATCGTCTTGCGCGATGCCGGAACGCGCCAGCAATGCCGTGCGATCCGCGCCCTTGGACACGGCGAGGTTGAGAAGGCCGCGCGCCAATCCAGCGGAAACCGTCAGCTCAGCCACGTCTGTTACCTGCGATCATGCGATTGATGCCTGCCGTCATGGGCAAGCCTTCCGCAAATCCCAACTTAAACCTAGGCAGCGACGCGTTGGGGAACAAGACGATGATGACAGGCGATCCGGTATTCAGCCACCTGCCCACGCTCATCCTGCACATCTTGGGCGGGAGCATCGGAATCCTGGCGGGCTATGCGGCAGTGCTGGTGGCGAAGGGCGAGCGGCTGCACATCCTGTTCGGCAGGGCGTTCCTGTTCGGCATGACGCTGATGGCGGCGGCGGCGATCACTCTTGCGAGCCAGCTTACCGCGCTCAAGGCCATGGAGCTGGCCAACATCGGCATGGGATCGGTGGTGCTCTACCTCATCTCGACGTCGTGGATGGCGGTGCGGC
>JBQCJO010000082.1:0-12435 GCA_051952735.1 Rhizomicrobium sp. | reverse complement strand
CGGAAATCGTGACGCTCCAGGATGCCCGCGTCCTCGAACAGCTTCACCGTGCGGTAGACGGTGGCAATGGAGATATGCGGATCGATCGCGGAGGCGCGGCGATAGAGTTCTTCGGCATCGGGATGATCATGGGCTTCCGACAGCACCCGTGCGATCACGCGGCGCTGCTCCGTCATTCTGAGGCCCTTGTCCGCGCAAAGTTGCTCGATCCGCGTCACGCCCTGTGCATCCCATCTTGCTCCGGCAGGACTCTAGAGGGTTTTTCCGGAATTGCCCACAACAAGGGGCAAAGACGCAGATAAGACCAGGGCATCGTCGCCGTCTTCGTAATAGGCCTTGCGGCGGCCCACTTCACGAAAGCCATGCTTTTCATAAAGATGCCGCGCGGGGGTATTTTGCTCGGCCACTTCAAGGAACATCCGCGCCGCCCCGCGCACCCGCATGTCCTGCGCAGCATGACCGAGAAGTCCCGATCCCAACCCTTGCTTTCGTCGATCCGGTCCGACCGCGATGGTGAGAATCTCGGCTTCATCCGCCGCAAGACGGGCCATGATGAAGCCGCATGCTTCATCATCTTCCGCGACAAAGGCGAAAACGCCCGGTCCGGACATCAGGGACTTGAGCGAGTCCCGTTGCCATGCCTGCGCGAAAGCGCGGGCATGAATGTCGGCCAGCACCGGCAGATCATCGAATGTGGCGAGGCGGATGGTCATGGAGAGGCGGGAAGCTTCGCATCGGGTGCGCGCAGATAGAGCGGATGCGGCGCTTCGGACGGCTCCGGCGCCTGCTGCGCCAGACGCGCGACCCACAAAGCATCGGGCTGGCGAATGGTGGTGAGCCGGCTTTGCACCAGATCACCGGCGACACGCTCGGCCCCTGTTCCTGCCAGCGCGATAGCTGCGCCTTGCGGTATCGCGCCTTTGATCCTTGCGGCTGCATCGCGAAACGAAATGATTTCGGATGCGATCAGCAGCCCGTTTTCCGAAACGACGGCCAAGTACGCCTCTTCGCGCCGGGCGTCGTGAAGGGAAACGGCGTAGGGAGTTTTCGCCTCCGCCATCGCGGCGGCACACATCGCTTCCAGCGTGGTGATGCCGACGAGCGGCTTCTTCAGCGCGACGCGAAGCCCGCGCATGAAAGCGAGGCCCACGCGTTGCCCGGTGAAGGTGCCCGGCCCGGTGGTCACGGCGAGGCGATTGATATCGGAGAAAGCGATGCCGGATGCGCGCATCGCATCATCCACCATCGGCGCGAGCGCTTCGGCATGGCCGCGGTCCATCGCTTCAAAGCGATGTGCGAGAACGCGATCGTCCTCCAGCACCGCCACGGAGCAGGCGCCAAGCGCGGTATCGGCGGCGAGGATCTTCACCTAGACGGCTTCGACGGCGGTCACTTCCGGAATGTAGTGCCGCAACATGTTCTCGATGCCGTTCTTGAGCGTCATCGTGGACGACGGGCAGCCGGCGCAAGAACCGCGCATGTGCAGCGACACGACGCCGGAGCTTCCGTCATAGGCGCGGAAGACGATGTCTCCGCCGTCATTGGCCACCGCGGGACGCACGCGCGTATCCAGCAGTTCCTTGATCTGCGACACAATCTCGGCGTCTTCGCCGGAATAGCTTTGTTCGCTCTCGGCCTCTTCTGCGGCACCTTCCATGAGCGGCGCGCCGCGCGTGAAGTGCTCCATGATCGCGCCGAGGATGGACGGCTTCAGGTGACGCCAATCGCTTTCGTCCGACTTGGTGACGGAAATGAAGTCCGATCCGAAGAAGACTCGCTTCACATCGCTGTTCGCGAACAGCGCACGCGCCAGCGGCGAACGCTCGGCGGATGCCGTGTCGGGAAAATCGGCGACGGACGCCTCGCCCATGACTTCGCGGCCAGGCAGGAATTTCAAGGTCGCGGGGTTCGGCGTGGATTCGGTCTGAATGAACATCGGCATACTCCAATCGGGCCTTACATGGACCCGGCAAGAGGCACGATCAAGGCCGCTCAAAAGTCCGAAATGATGCCCTTCTTCTCCCAATCGCCGAAGCGCGTGGGTTCCGGGCCGTTACGGCCATTTACCTCTTTGGGCAAAGGGTTTTGCGGCGGCTCGGCAGCGCGGCGCGCATCGGCTTCGGCGCGGGCGCGTTCGCCGGCTTCGCGGATGCGCTTTTCGATCTCTGCCTTGCCCGTCTTCTTTTTTGCCGTGGCCATGCCGATGAGCTAGGACCGGCAGATGCGAAAGGCAAGAGCATGAGCGCCGCGGGCGTTCCCGCCCGCGCGGCGGCGGTGAAAATCCTGGGCGAAGTGCTGCGCAAGCGCCGCCCATTGGATGCCGCCGAGACAGACATCATCGCGGCGAGCAGGCTCGAACCACGCGATGCCGGCTTCGCACGCGCCATCGCCAGCGAAACGCTCCGCCGCTTCGGGCAACTGGATGCGTTGATCCGCAACTTCGTGCCCAAAGCGCCGCCGCCGCACAAAGCCGGGCCAACATTGGAGATATTGCTGGCCGGTGCGTGCGAGCTTCTTTTTCTCGATGTCGCGCCGCATGCCGCCGTCGATGCTGCGAACAGATTGGCGGCAAGCGACAACAAGGCGGTGCATTTCAAATCGTTGATCAATGCCGTGCTGCGGCGCGTGTCGCGGGAAGGCAAAGATTTTCTCGGATCGAAAGACGCCGACCGCCTGAACACGCCGGACTGGCTGTGGGCAAGCTGGCGCGCGGCCTATGGCGACCAGACCGCGCGCGCGATTGCATCGGCGCATCTGCACCAGCCGCCGACGGATTTTGTTCTGAAGGATGGCGCGTCTTCACCGCCGGGCGCGATGCAATTGTTTAGCAATGTCTGGCGCATGACCGATACCGGCCGCGTGGATCTGCTGGAGGGCTTCAGCGATGGTGCGTGGTGGGTGCAGGACTTTGCGGCGTCATTGCCTGCGCGCCTGCTGGGCGATGTGCGCGGACATCGCGCGATCGATCTGTGTGCAGCACCGGGCGGCAAGACGATGCAGCTTGCGAGCATGGGTGCGACGGTGACGGCGGTGGAGCGCGAGCCATCGCGGATGGCGCGGCTGCGCGAGAATCTTCAGCGCGCGAAGCTAGATGCCGAATTGATCGAAGCCGACATGCGCGATGTCGAAATCGCGCCGGCGCCGTTTGTGTTGCTCGATGCGCCGTGCAGCGCGACCGGGACCATTCGCCGTCATCCGGAATTGCCGTGGATCAAAAGTGCATCCGACATCAACTTGACCGCGCAGGCGGCGGGCGAATTGCTGGACGTGGCGGCGGAGATGGTCGCGCCCGGCGGGACGCTCATCTTCGCGGTGTGCTCGCTGGAGCCGCAGGAAGGGCCGGAGCAAGTCGAAGACTTTCTCGCGCGCAACGACGCCTTCACGCGCAAAGCGATCATCGCGAATGACGTGTTCGGCCTTGAACAACTGATCGGTGCGAACGGCGACTTGCGCACATTGCCGTGCCATCTCGCCGAACAGGGCGGGATGGACGGCTTCTATGCCGCGCGGTTGATCCGGACCTAGAGACGGCCCAGCGCGTAAGCGAGCGCCAGATAGATCTTTCCGGTATCGGCGCTGAGCAGACTCGACGCCAGCAACCCGCCGCCATCGCCTTGCCGCGCACGCTCCAGGAGCGACTCGAACTCGTTGATGTAGGTGTTCGCCGCCTCGCGGAAATGCGCGCTCTCGCGATTGAGCGTCGCGATGCGGTTGACCGTGGTGTCATCGATGGCGCTGGCGAGGCGGCGCGCGAACACGCTGCGATCGCCCGCCAGATAACGCCGCCATTCCTCGTCGCCTGGCGCGGCATCGCCGATGGCTTCGAGATCCAGCGCCATGTCGGCCAGCGCGGCCTGCAGCGCACCGAGCGCGGCAGCGGCCACCGGCTTCAACTCTCTCGAACGCTGCTCGTTGGTCTCGACATTGGCGATCAGCGTGGACATGTCCCACGCCTTGTCGCCATTGCCTTCCTTGCGCTTGGAACGCTGCGTGAGTTTGCGCGCCATGCCCAGAAGTCCGTCGCCATTGGCTTCCGGAGCCGCCTGATCGGGCTGCTGCGGTTGGCGCACGCCAATCTGCGCCGCGCGGCGCGTGTGAATGGTGGACAGTGTGCGCGCGGAGATGTCGAGAATTTCCTCGGTCTCGCTGCGCACCATATCGCGCACGCGCGCCGCTTCCTGATGCGCCACGCCCGGCAATGTGAGCAGATGCTTTTCCACTTCGGCCACGGCCTGCGCCAGCGAATCCTTGATCTGGCTTGTTTCGGATGCGAGCTGCCCCGCGGCGCGAAGCAGCCGTTCGCATTCCGCCATCGCTTCGCCGACCAGCGCCTTTGCATGCGCTTTGGCTTCGGAAGCGGTTTCGCCGATCAGCGTTTGCGCACCGGCGCCCGCATCGTGCAACGAATGCACGAGGCGCGAGAGCGTGGCGTTCGCCGCGTCGCTCGTTTCCTTCATGCGCTCGGCTTCGCGGCTGTAGCTCTGCGTGAGCTGCGTGGCGCGCGCGACGCCATTGGCCATGATCGTTTCGATCTGCCGCTCGGTATCGCCGGCGAGATTTCCGAACTTTTCGGACTGCTGGTAGAGCGCCTGAATTGCCTTATCGAGCGCGCCGCGCTGCTCGGCGAGCGAGGTTTCGAAGGTCGCGCTTTCATCCTTCAGGCGGCCGAGAAGCTCGTTCATCGCGAGGCGATGTTTCTCATGACGGCCAAGGATGAACTCCGACCGCGCCATCGCGGCATCGGAAACGCTTTCGATCTGCTTGGCCTGCCGGTCGATCTCGACGGCGGCGGCGTGCGGCGCCTGCGCGGCGGCTTCGGCAGCGATGCGGAAATTCGCGGCCTGCGAATCCAGCGACTGTCCCGCCGTGCGCAGCGTGCCTTCCGCGGTTTCGATCGTGGCTTTCAATTGCGCGACGCGGCCGGCAACGACTTCGCTGGCGCGCGAGGCAGTGTCGGTGAGCGTGCCCGCGACGCCGTCGATGCGTTCGCGCTCCGCGCTGAGGCGCGCGGCGACGGACTCCGCGCGCACATCGGCGCGCGCGCCGGCTTCATCGAGCGCGGCGATCTGATTTTCGAGAACGGTTTCCAGCGCACGCAGGCGCGCGAACGCGCCATCGAGTCCGGCATTGAGCGCATCGAGTTCGCGGCGCACGGCACGGCCGAGACGCGCGGCGGTGCGCGATGCGGTTTCATCGGCGGAGAAGAGACGATCCGTCGCTTCGGCAAGCGTCTGCGCGGCGCTGTTCATCGCGTGGCCACGCATGAACGCCCAGGCGATCGCCACGAAGAGAAGCGGCGGCGCGAAGGTCGCGCTGGCGATGACCGCGATCTCTTGCGGGCTCATCAGCGCCAGTCCGGCAGGCTTGTAGAATCCGAGCAGGTAGGCCGCTGCTGCGCCAACCCAGAAGGCAGCAACAACGAGCGCGAAGACCAGCGCGCCATAGCCGGACCGCGCGCGCGGCGTCCGGCGCTCTTGCGCGACCGTTTCGTCTGTGAAGTTTTCGGCGGATTGCAGCAGCACCGGCTGGCCGCGTTCGGATCCGTAAGACGCCACGACTGAACCCCTGAGAGACGACGGTCCACTTTAACCATCATCTCCGGCAAATCGCGAGATAACGCCGTAATTTTCCAGGGGACGAAGACTGGCGCCCGAATCGTTAACGCGCGAAAATCGACTCATGGAAGAGAACCAGCCCAGCCGCACCGCACAGGGTGCCGCCATGCTCCGCGCCGCCCATCAGCTCCTCGACAATCCGCCGGTTTTTGCCGATCCGCTGGCGCTGAGGATCATCGGAAGCGAGGCCGAGACGGAACTTCGCAACCACAAGGATGCTCTGCAGGCGGATCGTCCGCGTACGGGGCTTCGCGCCTTCATCGCCGCGCGCAGCCGATTCAGCGAGGACAAGCTGGCCGAAGCCGTCGAACGGGGCGTCCGGCAATATGTCCTCCTGGGCGCGGGCCTCGACACCTTCGCCTATCGCGCCGCCAAGGCGTTCCCCGGCCTGTCGGTATTCGAAGTCGATCACCCGGCGACGCAGGGCTGGAAGCGGCAGCGCCTCGCGGAGACGGGAATAGCCGTGCCGGATGTTCTCACCTACGCGCCCGTCAATTTCGAAACCGAAACGCTGGCGCATGGCTTGGCGCGCGCGGGTTTCGACGTGGGCAAGCCGGCGGTGTTCGCATGGCTCGGCGTCGTTCCTTATCTCACCCATGACGCGATCATGGCGACGCTGCGCTTCATCGCGGGGCTTTCGAAAGGCACGACGGTGATCTTCGACTATGGAGAGCCGGCGAGCACGCGACACGACGCGAGCCGCGTCGCGCATGAGGAAATGGCGGCGCGTGTGGCGGCAAGCGGCGAGCCCTTCCGCAGCTTCTTCGTGCCGGAAGACATCATGCGCGACGTAAAGACAGCCGGCTTCTCGCAGGTCGAGGACTTCGACGCTCACACGCTCAATGCACACTACTTCCGGGACCGTATGGACGGCCTTCAATTGCGCGGCGCGGGCCACTTGCTGCGCGCCCGCGTATAGGCCGTTAAGCGTCTGCTAACCATGATCGCTTGGCATTAACGCGCCCTTGAGCATCTGCGCGCAGAATAGCGCTGCTATCAAAGGCTTTCCGCGATGTCCGCCGCCGCGCAGGCAAAACCTGTCGATCTCGACCATCTCGCCCGCTACACGGGCGGCGATGCTGCGCTCAACGCGGAAGTGCTGACGCTGTTCGCCGATCAATCGGTCGAACTCCTGGGGAAATTGCAGAGCGTGATCGATGCGCGCGATCCGAAGGAGTGGAAAGCGATCACCCATTCGCTGAAAGGCGCTGCGCGCGGCATCGGCGCGTTCGGCTTCGGCGATGCCGCGGCGCGCGCCGAACCGGCATTGCCAGCGGACGACAATTCGCACGCGATTGCTGCGCTTCAGGCGATGCTACAGGAAGCCGAATCCGTACAGCGCTTCATCGCCGCCTATCTAGGCCGCTGAATTCTTCGCGTCGAACTTTTCGAATTCATGCGCGATGCAGCGCGCGATCAGCGTGCGCCATACCGGCTCGGCGATGGCTGCGCTCAATCCGGCGCGTTTGGCTTCCGCCAAAACCTTCGACACCACATCTTCGATGCGGGCATCGTCATGCACGACATTGCGATCCTGCTTGATGATCGCGGCACGCTCGATATAGCCCTGCCGTTCGGCCAGCACGCCGACCAGGATGCGGTCCAGACGGTCGATCTGCGCCCGGAGCGCAGGCATGTCGGCACAGTCAGCGGGCGCGATTTTCGGGGTTTCGGCCATGGCGGCCTCAATGCGAATTGCGCACCGGATGTGGCGGGGTTAGAGGGGCGCGGCAAGGGCCATCCGGCGCGACATTTTGCGGAAAGCCCCTTGAATGGATTGCGGGCAGCCGCATTTCTCCGTAAAGGTATGTAATATCTTTTTTCATACAAACTGAGAGTGTTGAATAGGCAATGAACAGGGTCGAGACGGATGTCGCAATCATCGGGGCGGGGCCGATCGGGCTCTTTGCCGTGTTCGAGCTTGGGCTGCTCGATCTGAAGGCGCATCTGGTCGACATCCTCGACCGGCCGGGCGGCCAATGCACCGAGCTCTATCCGGAGAAACCGATCTACGACATTCCGGGTTTGCCGGTCGTCACTGGTCAGGAACTGACCGACAAGCTCATGGAGCAGATCAAGCCGTTCAACCCGACCTTCCATCTCAACCAGATGGCGAGCGGCCTTGAGAAACTTCCCGACGGACGCTGGAAGCTCACCACCGATGCGGACACCGAGATCGTGGCGCCGGTCGTGGTGATCGCGGCCGGCGGCGGCAGTTTTGTGCCCAAGCGCCCGCCGATCAACGGCATCGATGCCTATGAAGGCAAGTCGGTACATTACGCGGTGCGCAAGATGGAAGCGTTTCGCGGCAAGAACATCCTGATCGCAGGCGGCGGAGATTCTGCGCTCGACTGGACGATCAATCTGGCGCCCATCGCGAACAAGTTGACGCTCGTCCATCATCGCGATGGCTTCCGCGCCGCGCAGCACAGCGTCAACCAGATGCGCGAACTGGCGGCGCACGGAAAGATCAATTTCGAGATCGCATCAGTGAAAGCGCTGCATGGCGACAATGGCCAGCTTCATGCCGTCACGCTCTCCAACGCCGAGAAGAAGGAATGGGAGCATGCTTGCGACACCTTCATTCCGTTCTTCGGGCTGACGATGAAGCTTGGTCCCATCGCCGAATTCGGATTGAACCTCACCGAGAATCTCATCGCGGTGGATACGGCGAAATTCCAGAGCACGACGCCGGGCATCTTCGCCATCGGCGACATCAATACCTATGCCGGCAAGCTGAAGCTCATTCTCTCCGGCTTCCATGAAGCCGCGCTGATGGCGCAGGAGGCGTTCCACATCTGCAAGCCGAACGAGAAGCTGCGCTTCCAGTACACGACCTCGTCGTCCAACCTTCAGAAGAAACTGGGTGTCGCGTGAAGATCGTCGCCACGGACCGCAACGGCGTTGAGCAGATCGTCGAAGGCCGCGACGGCTGGAGCGTGATGGAGATCCTGCGCGATGCGGGCCTGCCGATTGCCGCCGAGTGCGGCGGCGCCTGCGCCTGCGCGACCTGCCATGTCTATGTCACGGGCGACTGGCTGGAGAAGCTGCCGGCGAAGTCCGACGCCGAAACGGACATGCTCGACATGGCGCTGGCGGTGGAGCCCAATTCCCGCCTGTCCTGCCAGATCACCTGCAGCGAGGACCTGGACGGGATCACTGTCACGGTCGCGCCTGAATAATTATTGAATTGCGATAATTTGTTTTCGTGATAGAGGGTTTCCGGCACCGCCGGAGATCCCCTATGGCCATTTCCCCGCAGCTTGTCCGCGCCAGCCGGATCATGGCCTGGCTCTCCGTAATCGGCGCCGTGCTCGCGCCGCTCATCACCGCGTTCTGCTTTATCTGGCCTGTCTCGACGCGGGCGCTCGATGTGCATTTCAGCCATGTCGACATCGCGACGCTGGCGGCCGCACCGCTCACCGACCGCCTGCTGGCGCTGCTCTTCGCGCTGATCCCCGCTTTCATCGTGACGTGGGGATTGCTGGCGCTGGCCCGGCTGTTCCGGGCGTTCACGCAAGGCGAAATCTTTTCGCTTCCTGCGCTGCGGGCGCTGAGCAGCGTGACGATTGCATTGTTCTGGAATGTCGTCGCGGGGTTCGTCGTGCAAGCGCCGATCACTTACCTGATCTCCATGCACAACCCGCCGGGGCATCGTTTCATCTCGCTGGGTTTCGGATCGGATGACGTCGAGATGCTCTTTCTGGCGGGCGTCACCTTCGTCATCGCGCGGGTGATGGCGGAGGCGCGGCGCGTGGCGGAAGAAAACGCGGGGTTCGTGTGATGGCGATCGTCGTCAACCTCGATGTGATGCTGGCCAGGCGCAAGATGCGCTCCAAGGAACTGGCCGAAATCATCGGCATCACCGAAGCCAATCTCTCGCTCCTCAAATCCGGCAAGGTGAAAGGCGTGCGCTTCGAGACGTTGGACAAGATTTGCACGGCGCTGGAATGCCAGCCGGGCGATCTTCTGGAATACAAGCCGGGCAGCTAGATGATCGCGGCGGTGCAGGCGTTTCAGCCGCGAAAGCTGGCGGGCGGCGCGGCCGTTCTTCTCCTGCATCTGCTTGTCATCGCCGCGCTTCTGAGCACCACGCGCTGGACCGTTCTGCCGCTTGCGGAGCCGAAGGAGATCATCCTTCATCTGATTGCGCCCAAGGCGCAATCAGCACCGGAAGAGAAGAAATCGCCGGCCGCAAAGCAGAAGCTCATTCGCGCACTTTCGTCCGCATTCGTTCCGCCGGCCACATTCACGCCGCCGGCGACTTCGACGGCGCCGCCGCTCAATGGCCTCAATCGCCAGCTCTTCGGATGCACGCCCGACGCGCTGGCTTCGGCCACGCCGCAAGAGCGTGCGGCTTGCGCATCGGCATCGCTCGGCCCGCGCTACGATCCGGGCGCGACCGACTTCCGCGATCACACCGACCGCTCGAAAAGCGCAGCGCAATGGACGCGGGACCGGGCGCGAAAGAATGCGCCTTTGCTTTTGCCGTGCATGAGCCCCGCGGGCTTCTCGCCGCTCTACACCGCCTATTGCCTGGCCAAGACCGCCGTGACCGGCAAGCTCGAAGGCGAAGACCAGACGGGGTATCAGGATTTGCCCGATCACATCGCCAATGAAGGCGACACCCGCATGGCGCCAGTCCCGCACTGATTACAGCGCGGAAAGTTAGGCGCCTCCGCCCCGCGATTGCCCGCACCCCGGTTTGCCTGTCATATGCCGCCATTGGCTTTGGGGAAGCCGCGCGTGATGGAGAAGGCATGTTCTCGCAGGTTGACTGGCGCAAGGTTGCGACCGGCGGCGGCGTTCTTCTTCTCCACCTGCTTTTGCTTCTGGCGCTGCTGAACGTCACCGGCGTGATGCCGCTGGTGGGCGAAAGCGAGAAAGAGATCGTCCTTACGCTGTCTCCGCCGCCGCTGCCCAAGGCACAGCAATTGCCGGCACCGCGCGAGCTGCTGCCCATTCCCTTCGCGATCACGCCGCGGGAAGCCGCGCCTATCACCGCGGCGCCCGAACAGAGATCCAGCCAGCCGCAAGGCGACATCCGCGACATCGGCCGATACCTGCAGAATTGCAGCGGCGCGTTTTACGAGCAGCTTTCGCCGGCGGAGCGGAAGAACTGCCTTCTGTTCAAGAACCAGCACAATGGCGACAAGGCGCCGCTTCTGGGGCAGGCCAAACCCTCGCCGTTCGACAAAGTGATCCAGGACCGCAACGCGCCGTTCGTGCCCGCCTTCAAGCAATGCGATCCAGCATCTTACAATGCATCTCTCCACAATGTGCCTTGCACCAATCTCACCGGGGGCCACAATCTGCTGGAGATGAATCCGGGGCACTGATTTCCGGGCGGAGGGCGTCATGGGACTTTACGATCACTATGTTTTGCCGGTCGTGCTGAACGCGGCGATGAGCGCAAAACCGATCCGCTATCAAAGAAAGAAAGTCGTGCCGCGCGCGGAAGGCCGCGTGCTGGAGATCGGATTCGGCGCAGGCCACAACCTGCCCTACTACGATGCGTCGAAAGTCTCGCATCTGTGGGCGCTGGAGCCTTCGCCGGAGATGCGCGAGCGCGCGGCGGAGCGTGTTTCGCAATCTTCGATTCCATTGGAATTCCTCGACCTGCCGTCGGAGCAGATTCCACTGGAGAACGAAGCCGCCGACACCATCCTCATCACCTACACGCTTTGCACCATTCCCGATGTGATGAAGGCGCTGGGCGAAATGCGGCGCGTGCTGAAGAAC
Source organism: Rhizomicrobium sp. (assembly GCA_051952735.1). Taxonomy (GTDB): domain Bacteria; phylum Pseudomonadota; class Alphaproteobacteria; order Micropepsales; family Micropepsaceae; genus Rhizomicrobium. The sequence goes on along the minus strand of JBQCJO010000082.1, from coordinate 1,078 downwards.
AACGGCAAGATGATTTTCTGCGAGCATGGCGAAGCGCCCGATGCGAATGTGCAGAAGTGGCAGAGCCGTGTGACGCCGGCGTGGAAATTCATCGGCGGCGGCTGCCATGTCGGCCGCCAGATTCCCAAACTGATTCAGGATTCCGGCTTTCGCATCACCGGCATGGAGACGATGTATCTGCCGGGCACGCCGCGCTTTGCCGGATTCAATTACTGGGGCGATGCGGTTAAAGCGTAACCAGCGCTGGTAGTTGAATTGCGAAATTAGGGGGGTACCGCCCCCACCCCCTCAGTGCTGAAGCGCGGCGAGATCGGCTTCCACCTGCACCGCGAGCGCATTGAGAGCTGACACATTGAAGCGCGCGAAGGCGCTGATGCGGCGTGCCTTGCGGCGCAGCGCGCGCATGTGGTGCAGCTCGGCATCGGGACTGGACGACTCAGCCGCCGTCACGGCGAGAACGGGAGTCGCGAGGCTTACGTCAATGCTTTCAACGGCTTGCATGATATATGTTCCCTCTTTGTCCATATGGAACGTAGAGAGAACATTTCGTGCCGTCAAGAGGCGGCCTTGTCGTTATAGTCGGGCGATTCAAAACCAGATGGGACGATGAGACAGGCGGCCTGCAGTTGCGGACAGCTTCGCGTCGAGTGCGAGGGCGATCCGCTGAAAATCTCGATCTGTCATTGCGATGCCTGCCGCAAACGCACCGGCAGCGCGTTTGGCGCGGCGGTGTTTTATCCGCGCGCAAAGGTTTCGGCGCAGGGCGAAGAACGCGCATTCACGCGGCCTGCCGACAGCGGCCGCAACGTGACGTTTCACTTCTGCCCGCAGTGCGGATCGAATGTGTGGTGGGAGCCCGAGCGCATGCCCGATCGCGTGGCGGTGGCGCTGGGTGCCTTCGCCGATCCGGATTTCCCGATGCCCGATCAATCGGTGAGCGACGCGCGGCGGTATAGCTGGATCGAATTTCCGGACACGATGCAGAAGCGCGCGGAATAGACAGGCACGCCGTACACATCATAATCCGGGCAAGGGCTTGGGGGCAGATCGGATGGGACGAGACAACGCGGCGCGAACA
>JBQCJO010000081.1:0-3191 GCA_051952735.1 Rhizomicrobium sp. | reverse complement strand
CTACGCGGCGGCAGGACTTTCCGTAACGGTACTGGCCTATACCGGCGCGCTCTGCGCCTCCATCGTGGATCAACCCAGCCGCTTCTCCATCAAGCCGCCGATCTTCGCAGGCACAGTCATCGCGACGAGCCTGATCTCCTTTCTCGCGGCGCTTACCGGCGGCCACGCTTTGCCGCTTGGGCTATTGATCGCCGCACTGAGTTTCGCCGCCGCCCTTATCTCCGCTTATGGGCGGCGCGCCCTCGGGATTGGCATCGCCGGCATCCTTGCGCTCGTCATCGGCCTGACCGGCGAGAAGGCAACGGTGACCAACGCGCTGGCGCATACAGTCATCTTCGCGGAAGGCGGATTGGCGTACGCGCTGGTGGCGCTCGCCATGGCCACGCTTCTGGACGACCGCAATCGCCGCATTGTGCTGGGAGAAGCATTGCGAGCCTTCGCGAACTATCTGCGCGCCAAAGCCGATGCTTTCGACCCAACCCATGGATCCTCTCTGCGTGCGTTGATCGAAGCGCATGGCGTGCTCACCGAAAACCTGCAGGTGGCGCGCGACATGGTTTATGCCGGACGCATGACGGCGAAACGTCGGCAACACGCCGATGCGCTCACGGCGCTTGTCGACAGCTTCGAACAGATACTTTCCAGTGATGCCGATCTTCAAATCCTGCGGCGGTCGCCACATCATCATCTTCTGCGGCGCATCCGGTCGTTGATCGCGGATTTCGCCGCCGATATCGAAACACTCATAATCGCGCTTGCCGTTCCCGTAACAGCAACGCATCCGCCGGTCCGCCAGGAGCAATTGCGCGACATCGCCGACGAGATCGCCAGAATCTCCCGAATGCCGCCACCCGATGCCGAGGAAGAGATTGCGCGGGCGGCGTTCCAGTCCACGCACACAAAGCTCGTGCGCGCGACGGCGCAGCTTCAGCGGTTATCGACGGCCATTTGCACGCCGGAAAAGGGAACGCAGCGCAGCAGCGTGAACATCGTGGCATTCATGCTGCAGGAGACAACGAGCCTGAGCGTGCTTGCGGCGCAATTCCATCTGCGCTCGCCGACCATGCGCTACGCCATCCGGCTGACGCTGGCGATGACCGCAGCCTATGTCATCACATTGCTCTTTCCGAACTATGTGCATGGCGGCTGGATATTGCTCACTACCGGCCTCATCATGCGTGCGAACTACAGCATCACGCGCCAGCGCCGGAACGATCGCGTCATTGGCACCTTGCTGGGCTGCGTGATTGCCGCCGCACTCATCCATTTCCTGCCGGGCGTTTGGCAGATGTTCGGCGTGGTCATTGGCGTTGGGATTTCGCACGCTTTCGGCGCGGTGAACTATCGCGTCACGGCGGTTGGCGCATCCATCTCCGCATTGCTGCTCCTGCACTTCATGTATCCTTCGGTGCATCCACTATTCTTCGAGCGCATCGTGGACACGCTGATCGGCGCAGCTTTGGCGACAGGTTTCAGCTTTCTTCTGCCGAGCTGGGAGCGGCGCAACATCCCCGTTCTCGTGAACAATCTGATCAAGAGCGATCGCCTTTTCGCGGAACAGGCGCTAACGCGCGCGCCGGTGGAACAGACCTACCGTCTCTCCCGCCGCAACGCACTGGATTCCGTATCCGCGTTATCCATGGCCGCGCGGCGGCTGCTGGATGAACCGGGCACCGACAAACGCGCGCTGGCCGTGCTGAACGAATTGCTGGGCGCCAACTACCTTTTTGCATCGGACCTCGCTTCGGTGCGGATCGCGCTGTTGGCCCGCGCGAAGGAATACGATGCAGCCGTGGCGGAGACGGTATTGTCCGCTGCGCGCAGCATCGTGCTCGACACATTGACGATCGACGGCGGTGTTCGCGCGGAGCGGCCCGATCATCTTCGCCGCAGGGGGCTGAGCGAGATGCCGGAAACAGCCGCCCTTCCCTTCTTGCGGCGTCGCCTGCTCCATGTCGAGCGCGCGGCGCGCAATGTCGCGATCCTCGCGTCGCGCGTCTCTCAGACCTGATGATGCTTCGCCGCGGCGGCGATGCCATCGGCGGCGCGCCGTAACGGCGCAAGATAGCGCGCGGCGGCGTCGCGATCCGGCAATTTGCGGCCCAGATAGCGCATGGTGATCGCCGCGATGGCGGTTCCGTCGAAGAGCACCGGTACGGATATGCCGTGCGCGGGCGCATTAGGCATTTCGACGGCGGAAGCAAAGCCCGCACGCCGCACCGATTGCAGCAATCGCGTCACCGCCCGTGGATCGCGCGCCAGGCGGTCCGTCTCACGCAAGGACGCACGGAGGAGATCGAGAATTTTCTCGCGCTCATCCGTGGAGCAATAAGCGATGTAAGCCCGGCCCAAGGCAGAGAGGAGCATCGGCACGCGGCGGTTGACGAAATTCTCGTCGATCGCGAACGGGCTCTCTCGCCCCGTGCTGAAGCGCACGCGCATGGCGTCCCGATCGAGCGTGGCAATACCGATGGGCCATTTGTATTCCGCCGTCAGCGCGGACAGGAACGGACGGGCGGCCTCCACGACCGCGTCAGCGTATCGAAAGCCGGCAGAAAGCCGGAGCGTGCGTTCGCGCAACGCATAGCCCGAGCGGCGCGGGAGCCGAGTGACATAGCCGCCCTCTTCCAGCGTCTGCAGCAGCCGGGACACCGTCGGCTTGGGCAGATGTGTCGCTTCGGCGAGTGCCGCCAGTGTCGCCGGCGCATGCCGGTTGAGGGCCTCCAGGATATGCAAGGTTCTCAGAACGGGCTCGACAGCGGGCATAATCGAATTCCGTATTGCGGAATTCGCGATATTTGCACGGGACAGCTGCCCGGCCAAGGCGCACGCTGCCGGCAGAACAGCAACCGCAGGGAGATCGCCATGTCCGAAGCCGCCCTCAAGCTCGCGCCCGCAACCCTCACCGTTTCGCCGCTCACGCCGACCATCGGAGTGGAGATCGGCAACATCGATCTGTCGCGCCCGCTGGACGCGGACACCAAACAGGCGATCCGCGATCTGCTTCTGGAATGGAAAGTTCTTTTCTTCCGCGATCAGGACATCACGACGGAACAGCATCTGGCGTTTTCGCGAAATTTCGGCGAACTGGAAGTGCATCCCTTCGCGCCGCACAAGAAAGATTTTCCGGAAGTCCTCGCGATCACGCATGACAAGGACAACAAGGGCCGCGAGAACACCTGGCACAGCGA
>JBQCJO010000080.1:0-3224 GCA_051952735.1 Rhizomicrobium sp. | reverse complement strand
CGGGAAAGCGATAGCGCACCAGCGTCCATGCGACGAGCGTACCGAAGATGGCGTTCACCACGGCCGCGATGGCCGCGCCGCCAAAAGACAGCTTCAGCGCCGCGACGACCCGCTCATCGGTGATGGCGGTGATGAAACCGTCCCAGCCCAGCGACCACGGCTTCAGCAGCAATGCGCAAAGCGGAATGAGGACGATGGCCGAGAGATAGAAAAGCGTGAATCCGAGCGTCAGCCCGAAGCCGGGCAGAACGCTCGGATTCCGCAAGCGCGCGAAGGGGGAGGAAATCGCAGCGCTGTTCATGGATCACTTGGCCGGCTTGTAGATCTGGTCGAACACGCCACCGTCCGCGAAGTGCGTGGCCTGCGCCTTGGTCCAGCCGCCAAACACCTCGTCGATGGAATAGAGCTTGATGTTCGGGAAGTCCTTGGCGTGCGCCGCGAGCACCGCCTTGTCGCGCGGGCGATAGAAGTTCTGCGCTTCGATCTCCTGCGCTTTCTTGCTGTAGAGGAATTGCAGATAGGCCTCCGCCACCTTGCGCGTGCCGTGGCGATCCACGTTCTTGTCGACGAGCGCCACCGGCGGCTCTGCGAGAATGGAGTTCGACGGATAGACGATCTCGAACTTGCCGGGGCTTTCCTTCAGCGCCAGATGCGCTTCGTTCTCCCATGAGAGCAGCACATCGCCGATGCCGCGCTGCGCGAAGTTGGTCGTCGCGCCGCGCGCGCCGGTGTCGAGCACCGGAACATGCGCATAGATCTGGCGAACGAACGCCTTGGCGGCATCCTTGCTGCCGCCCGGCTTCTTCTCCGCATAGGCCCAGGCCGCGAGATAGGCCCAGCGCGCGCCGCCAGAGGTTTTCGGGTTCGGCGTGATGACGTGCACGCCCGGTTTCACCAGATCGCCCCAATCCTTGATCTTCCACGGATTGCCTTTGCGGACGAGGAACACGATGGTCGAGGTGTAAGGCGTGGAATTGTCCGGCAGGCGCTTCTGCCAATTGGCGGGAAGCAGTTGCGCCTTCTGCGCGATGGCGTCGATGTCATAGGCCAGCGCCAGCGTGACGACGTCCGCATCGAGCCCGTCGATCACCGCGCGGGCCTGCGCGCCCGAACCGTTGTGCGACTGGTTGATGGTGAGGTTGTCGCCGGTCTTCTGCTTCCACTCCGCCGCGAAGGCGGTGTTGACGTTCTTGTAAAGCTCGCGCGTCGGATCGTAGCTGACATTGAGCAGTGTGACGTCAGCGGCTTGCGCGCTTCCAGCCACGAACAGCATCGCAGCGGCGAGGGCATGGATTTTCTTCATTGAGAAATCTCCCAACTATCTTCAGATCAAAGTGCGAATTGCGCGCGGAGCGAAACCGCGTCGAGCTTGGCGCCGATGTCACCGCCGGCGGCGTTCAGCCGCGACACGTCGGTGTGCTGATAGTCGAGCACGAAACGAACGGCATTGTTCGGATACCAGTTCACGCCAGCGGTCCAAATCTTCTGCTCGCCGCCGCGAACCCCGCCCAAAGGCGCAGGCAACCCGGCCGTGCCAGCGTTGTCGTTCAGGTCCAGAACACTGTAGCGGGCGGCCAGTTCCCAGGCGCCGGTACCGGCCTTGTCGAAGGACAAGGGATTCCGCGGTTTCGGCAGGCCGTAACTTCCGGTGGACGGATTGTAAGGTTTGGATTCGCCGGTCAGCACCCAGCTTGCCTGCACATACCAGCCATTGAAGGACGGATCGGGAAGCGCGCTGTCACGGCGGGTTACGTCAAATCCGAAATATCCACCTTGCGCATAGAAATTGCGCCAGTTGCCGGCGGCTTCGACGCCCCATTCCAGCAATTTGTCGGCGTCGATCGTTCCGGTGTCGATGAGACGAATATTGTTGTCGTCTACATTCAGCTCCGGGCGCTCGCGCAACCGCAACGCCTTGGGCGATCCCGCACCGGCAGCGGTATCGGCGATCTTGAAGACATAAGACGAATCCGCGCCGATCGCGAAGTTCGCGTCGTCGCCTTTGAACAGGCGATAGGCGACGCGGCCCACCGCGGCTTGCTGCTCGTCGAAGACACCGCTGTCCTGCACCAGATCGCCGGTGTAGGAGATCGCCGCGAAATAATTGTCGTCATAGGCGAACAGCGTTGTGCCGTCGCGGCCATCCGAGCCCGCGATGCTGCGCGCCAGATCGGTCGGCTGTGCGCGCTCCAGGAAAACGAGATCGGACGCCGACGTCGTGTCGTCGAAACTTTCCGGCGTCGGATAAGCGCCGATGCGCCAATGCAGCGGACCCCAACCGTCATACTGAATATAGGCCGCGGAGATGGATGAGCCTTCGGTGCCCGAGCCGCCGAAGTCGTAGATGAACTGATAGGACCAATCCTTGAACAGTGTGCCCTGCACGCCCAGGCGCGCGCGGCGGAAATTGCTGCCGCTGGAGAAATCCACGCCCGCCGGGTTCTTGCCCTGTCCGTAATAGGCGCTGTCGAACTGCACCAGCGCGCGGATATCCAGGCTGAAATCGCCGTCCGCTGACTTGAACGACGGCCGGCCATTCTTGAGCGAAACGATCACATCCGGCTTCTCGCCTTGCCGCTGCACCACGTCGGAATATTGATCCGATGTGCTGCGCTTCAGGTCGGCGACCTGCGCGTTCAGATCGTCGATCTGCTGCTGCAGCGCATCGATCTTTGCCTGCTGCGGCGCGGCCGCCTGCGCGCTTGCCGATGCCAATACCAGAACGCTTGCCCCCGCAAGCAATGCCCCACTCACACGAAATCTCATGACCGCATTCCCTCTTTGGCTGCGGTCAGGTTTCTATGTAATTCCTATCGAGTCAATAGAGATTTAGAAGATTCTGGGAATCCAGGAAATTTCGCGTTTGAATTCAGGCGGTTCGGGCAGTCCGGCGGCGGCGCGCGACGGCAGTCGCGAGCGTTTGCGATTCCAGCACATTGGCCGTGGCATCGCGCGCCAGGAGCAGCACCTTGCGGATCTCGCAGGTCTTCTCGTCCACGCAATCTTCGCAGCGGTGATAGGCCGTGACGCTCACGCAAGGCGCCAACGCCAGCGGTCCGTCCGTGGCGCGGATGATGTCGGCGAAGCTGATATCCTTGGGCGATTTCGCCAGCAGATAGCCGCCGGAACGCCCGCGCTGGCTGCGCAATATCCCGCGCTTGCGCAACTCCAGCAGGATCTGTTCGAGGAATTTGCGCGGCACACCGGCTTCCTCGGCCACGTCG
>JBQCJO010000079.1:0-2645 GCA_051952735.1 Rhizomicrobium sp. | reverse complement strand
AATTCCGCAACGTGGACGATGGGTATCCCGCCGGACAGATGCTCCAGACAGCCGATATTGGCCGTGGCGATCACGTCGGGTTCGGTGACGGCGATGTTCGCCAGCTTGCGGTCGCGCAGCGCGTTCGCAAGCTCCGGCTGCAGGATAGAATAGCTTCCGGCCGAGCCGCAGCAGAGATGTGCTTCCGGGATCGCCAGCACCTCGAAGCCAGCAGCCGTGAGCAAAATCTCATTCAATCCGGCAAGACGCAGACCGTGCTGCAACGAGCATGGCGCATGATAGGCGACGCGCAGGCGATGCGGCTGCTCGGCTCCTCGCGGCGAAAGCAATTCGGAAAAATCCCTCACTTTCGCGGCAAAGCGCTCCGCTCTCGTCTGCCATGCACGATCGCCGGCGAAGATATGCGGCAAATCCTTGAGATGAGACGAGCAGCCCGTGGCGGTGATGAGAATGGCCTCGACATCGCCTGTGCGTTCGACGCTTTCAATGGCACGCTTCGCCCAGGCTTTCGCTTCGTCTTCGCGGCCCAGATGATGCGAAAGCGAGCCGCAGCAGCCGGCGCCTTCTAGAGGAACAAGCGCATAGTCGCGCCGCGCCAGCAATCGCGCGACGGCTTCGTCGATTTCCGGCGCCAACGCTTTCTGCACGCAGCCGGGCATGAGCGCGATACGTTTCGCATCCGGCGGGACGGCGAGAACGCTTGTGGTGGGTTGGTGCGCTTTCATAGCAGCACCTTTTTGCGCCATGCCGCGCATACGGCCCGGCAGCAGAAACAAGAACGGCGACGCGAATTTTGCGAGGCGCAGCATCGCGCGCGCGATGTCGGGCTGCGCCAGAACATTTGCAATTAGCCAACGCAGCAAGCGATCGCCGAGCGGACGGCGATAATGCGTTTCGATATGCGCACGAGCCGTGTCGATCAGACGCGGATAGTTCACGCCGGATGGACAGGCGGTGCGGCAGCCAAGGCAGGAGAGGCAGCGATCCAGATGGCGCACGGTTTCCGGCGATGGTGCGGCATCGGATTCCAGCATGTTCTGCATCAGCACGATGCGACCGCGCGGGCCGTCGCGCTCATCGCCGGTGAGGACATAAGTCGGACATGTCGCCGTGCAGATGCCGCAATGCACGCAGGCGCGCAGGTTCTTCTCGGCATCGGCGAGATGCGGATCGGCCATTTGCACGATCGAGAAATTCGTGCGCATCAGACGCCGTTCCACATGCGGCCGGGGTTGAAAATCCCCAGCGGATCGAAGGCAGCTTTCACCGATTTGGTCAGGGCCATGCGGGCTTTGGTTTCGCGTGCGAAAGGCGCGATGCGGCTGCGGGTGTCTTCGCTTGCGCGCAACAGCACGGCGTGCCCCCCCGCCTGCTCGCACAATTCGCGCAACCGGATGCCGTCGCTCTCCGGCGGCAGGCCGATCCAGAGCATGCCGCCGGCATTGTCGGCCTGCCAGAATTGCGGCGCGATGGCGCGAACGACACGCACCGCTTCGGAGGGCGGCAAGAAAGCACGCCACACATCGCAAGACTGCGCCGCGAACACGTCACCATCGGCGATGGCAGAAAAGAGCTCCGGCGTTTCGGCTTCCTGCGCGCGCGGCGCAATGGCGCGCAGCGCCGCGATCTTCTCCTTGAGTGGCTCGTCCGCGCCTTCCAGACGGATGAGCACCGCGCCCTCGCCCACATAACCCAGCGCACGCAACGGGATGGATGCGGGAAGATAACAAAGCGCTGTCGCCTCCAATGGCGATTGCCAGACGCGGCGCAGGAGCGAGAAGCCGTCCTCCGGGGAAATATCGCGCAGCACGAGCACAGCTTCCCGCGGCGACTTGGGAAACACGCGCAATGTGATTTCGGTGAGAACACCCAGCGTTCCCATCGCGCCGCACATCAGCTTGGGCAGATCGAAGCCGGTGACGTTCTTCACCACCTTGCCACCGCCCTTGTAGGTTTCGCCGAAACCGTTCACGGCGCGAAAACCGAGCAGCGAATCGCGGGCGCGGCCGTAACGCAGCGATGCCGCACCGTTCGCGTCCGAAGACAACACGCCACCGATGGTCGCCCTGCCGGCGGGGGCACCAAGCAACGGACCCCAGTCCGCCGGTTCGAAACCGAGACGTTGGTTCTTCTCCGACAGCACCGCATTGATTTCTTTCACGGGCGTCCCCGGCAGAACCGTCAGGATCAGTTCGGACGGCTCGTATTTCACAATGCCGTTCAGGCCCGAGACATCGAGGACATCATCGCAGGGCGCGGCGCGGCCAAGGGCGCGCTTGGTTCCGGCGCCGACGATCTCCAATGTGCGGTGATGCGCGCGCGCGGCGCGCACAGCTTCGACGACTTCGGATTCGGTGCTGGCAGCGATCATCAGAAACGCGGCAGGTTCGGATAAGGCACGCGGCCGTCCTTCACATGCATGTGGCCCTGCTCCACGCACGCGGACAATGACGGAAAGACCTTGCCGGGATTGAACAAGCCGGCGCCGTCGAACGCGCATTTCAGGCGCTGCTGCTGCGCGAGGTCGGCGTCGGTGAACATGGCCGGCATCAGATCGCGCTTCTCCACGCCGACGCCGTGCTCGCCGGTGAGCACACCGCCGACGTCCACGCAGAGTTTCAGGATCGCCGCACCGAAAGCTTCCG
>JBQCJO010000078.1:0-3205 GCA_051952735.1 Rhizomicrobium sp. | reverse complement strand
TTGATGAAGCAGTTGCCGCAGGCGATGGCGACGCCGAACATCCACATCGGAATCATCGCCGGGAAATTGAACGGCGTGATGCCGGCCACGACGCCGAGCGGCTGGCGCATCGAATAGATGTCAATGCCGGGGCCGGCGCCTTCGGTGTATTCGCCCTTCTGCAGATGCGGGATGCCGCAGGAGAATTCGATCACTTCGAGGCCGCGCTGCACGTCGCCGCGCGCATCGGCCAGCACCTTGCCATGCTCGTCGGAGAGCATGCGGGCCAGCTGGTCCATGTTCTTTTCGACCAGCGATTTGAAATTGAACATCACGCGCGCGCGGCGCTGCGGATTGACGGCGGCCCACTCGGGAAAGACCTTCAGCGCGGCTTCCACGGCTTTGCGCATTTCCGCGCGCGACGCCAAAGCGACCTTCGCCTGAACTTCGCCCGTCGCCGGATTGAAGACGTCGCCGAAGCGGCCCGACGTTCCCTTTACACGCTGACCGGCGATGAAATGATCGAGTTCCTTCATGGGCTTCCACCTTTATTATGTTCTGGGCGCATTTGGCCGTGGTGGTTTAACGAAGCGCCCGCCGAGCGGCAACGGCGCGGAACCGCGCAAGCAAAAAGGGCCGCACCCGAAGGTGCGACCCTTGTTACCCGAAGAGCCGGATATGCTTTAGCGGGCGAGAGCCACGACGCGGCCGTCGGCCACGCGCTTGCCCTGATAGGTGTCACCCTTGGCGCTGAGATAGGCGACCAGTTCCTGGTTGTTGGACAGGAGCTGGAGACGCGAACCGACAGCCTTCCAGTGACCGACAGCTGCACCGCCATTGGTGCAGTCGCCGCTGTTGGTGACGTTGCCGTCATCGGCGAGGTTCAGGGTGCACGGCGCATCCGCCGCACCGACCGTGAGCTTCCAGGCGCCGGTGACCGTGGCGTCCTGGGCATGGGCCATGCCGATGAGACCGAGAGCGACGATTCCGCCGAGGGCGAGAGAGTGAAGTTTGCGCATTAGTGAATGCCTCCGTAAGTATTCAGTGTTCAGGACAATAGGTACTGACCTCAGCCGAGAGAAGTGCCAAATCCGCATAGGTGACAGAATTTTTTGCATAACCGGACTTTTCTTGGCTTTTTCCGCCAAAAAAAAGGCGCTTCCTATGCGAGACTGATATTTTGTCAGTAAAATTTTCGCGATGCAACATAAGCGTTCGCTATTGCACAATAACTTTCGAAAAGCCGGATGCTGCTTCGCAGCAAGCAAAATCTTGACGGCACCCCCGGCGCGGCCCGTGATAGCCGTCCCCGTTCCGGAGACCGACCATGCCCCGTCCGACCGTCACCCCGTTGACCCCCGCCATCGGCGCCGTCATCGGCAATGTGGACCTGTCGAAAACGCTGGACGACGAGCTCATCGCGGATATCCGCGCGACGCTGCTGAAACACAAGGTCATCTTTTTCGAGGATCAGCACATCACGCCGGTGCAGCATCGCGATTTCGCCGCGCGCTTCGGTGACCTGCATACCCATCCGCTTTATCCCGGCGTGCCGGAAGCGCCGGAGATGTTCATCCTCGACAACCATGCGAACAACCCGACCGACAACGACGCCTGGCACACCGATGTGACCTTCATCGAAACACCGCCGCTGGGCGCGGTGCTCTATGCGAAGCTCTTGCCTGAGAATGGCGGCGATACCTGCTGGGCGAACATGCAGGCGGCCTATGAAGGGCTGTCGAAGCCGCTGCAGCGTTTCCTGTCGGAACTCGATGCCGTCCACGATTTCAATCGCGGCTTCCCGCAGAAGGGGCAGGTCGCGAAGATGGCGGGCAAGGACAAAGCGGAGAAAGCGGCGGAGGAGCATCCGCCTGTCGTCCATCCCGTCGTGCGCACCCATCCGGAAACCGGCGCGGACGGCTTATTCGTGAACTATGGCTTCACCGAGCGGCTCAAAGGCCTGCGCCGCAACGAAAGCGATGCGCTGCTGAACATGCTCTTCGTCCATATCCAGAAGCCGGAATTCCAGGTGCGCTGGAAATGGAAACCGAATGCCATCGCCTTCTGGGACAACCGCATCACGCAGCACTATGCGGTGAACGATTATCTGCCGGCGCGCCGCGTGATGAATCGCGCGACGATCATCGGCGATCGGCCTTTCAACCGCGCGCGCAAGCCCGCGGATGTGAAGATCGCGGCGGAATAGTCAGCGCGGTTCGAGCAGCACGCTTTGCGATGCACGGCCGAACGTGCCGTGCAGATCGGCCAGGCGCGCGAAAGCGACCGCCGCGCCGTCCGGCCCGGCCCATGTCTCCGCGTCGAGCAGAATCCATTCGCCTTTCGGATAGCGCGCCAGCGAGAGCGTCAGATCGGCGTTGATGAATGTCCATTTGTCGAAATCGACAACGGCGGATGTTCCGTTGCAGAAATCCGCCGCGATGATCGCGCGCATCACCGGTGAAATATCGAAGCCTTCGACGATCGGGCGGATCGCGCGATACCAGACGGCCGCAGGGCCGGGCGATCCGAAGTTGCCGCGTGCGGGACGCGATTCAAGGCCCGTGAGAAACGGCGTCCCCATCAGGCGCATGTCGTCCGGCTTCACGCATTCTTCCGGACGCGGCGCATCGACCGGCTTTTCCGCGGCCATAGTGGGCAGTGCGATCTGGGTTTCGCGGATCTTCAGCACGCTGGCGCGCAGGCATTCCTTGCCTTCCGCGAACAGGCTCACAGAGCAGAGCTGAATCTTCTGCCCTTCTCTTACGACTTCTGCCTTGTAGGTCAGTGGCGCCACCGGCACCGGTTTCAGAAGATCGACCGTCACGCGCGCGATTTTCATCGGCACGCGCGTTGCGATCTGTTCCGCAGCCCACACCACCAGCGACGATGCAGCGCCGCCATGCTGCATCGTCTTGTCCCAAGGTCCGCCGGCGAAGGCGCTGACGTCAATCTTGCTGCCGTCGATACGAAACAGGGATTCCATCAGCCATCCTTGATGAAGCTTTCGAGATCAGCGTGCAGCCGGTCCATATGCGTCAACATCAATCCATGTGGCGCGCCCTCGTAAACCTTCAACTGTGCATGGGGGATCAGCGCTGCGGTGCGTTGTCCCGTCAGCGGCAAAGGCGCCGAAGCGTCCGCCGTGCCCTGCACGATCAGCGTCGGAACCTTGACCGAGCGGCAGTCGGGCCGGAAATCCTCTTCCACCAGCGCCTTGTTGCAGGCG
>JBQCJO010000077.1:0-6309 GCA_051952735.1 Rhizomicrobium sp. | reverse complement strand
GGGCTACTCGTGGAATGGAATGCGCGGCACAATCTCGTCTCCAAGAATTCGCTCGAAGACGTCTGGCAGCGCCATGTCTGGGACTCAGCGCAGCTGATGCGCTTCGTGCCGGAGTCGGCAAACAACCTGGTGGATCTCGGCAGCGGTGCCGGATTTCCCGGGCTGGTGCTGACGGCGATGTTGCGCGAACGGCCTGGCTTCAAAACCGTGCTCTACGAATCCATTGCCAAGAAATGCGCCTTCCTGATCGCCGCGGCCGAGCGGATGCAGATCCAGGTCGAAGTTCGCAATGCGCGGATGGAGGAGGCGAGGCCGGAGCCCTTCGACCTTGTCACCGCGCGGGCTTGCGCGCCGCTCGCCAAATTGCTGGGTTATGCACGGCCTTTTCAGGGACCGAAGACGGTGAGCCTGTTTCTCAAGGGCCAAAATGTAGAGGGTGAATTGACCGAAGCCCGTACATCTTGGAAACTGAACGCTGTCCGGCATGATAGCCTGACGGACCCAAGCGGGGTCATTCTCGAAATCCGGGACATCTCCCATGTCGCTGCCAGATCTCAAGCCCGCCGCCGCTAGCGCCAAGCGCCCGCGCGTGCTGGTCGTTGCCAACCAGAAGGGTGGGGTGGGCAAGACCACGACCGCCATCAACCTCGGCACCGCGCTGGCCGCCGTCGGCGAGCCGACCCTGGTCATCGACCTCGACCCGCAGGGCAATGCCTCGACGGGCCTCGGCGTGCCGCAGGCCGACCGCAAGCTCTCCACCTATGACGTGCTGATGGGCGAGGCGAACATCGAAGAGGCGGTGCTGCCGACGAAGATCCCACGCCTGTCCATCGTGCCGGCGACCGTCGATCTGTCCGGCGCGGAGCTGGAGCTGATCGATGTCGATCGCCGCAACTTCCGTCTGAAGGATGCGATCGAACATTATTCCGTACACGGAGCATCCGAGTTCTCTTACGTGCTGATCGATTGCCCGCCGTCGCTCACGCTGTTGACGGTGAACGCGATGGCCGCGGCAGACGCTGTCGTCGTGCCGCTGCAATGCGAATTCTTTGCGCTGGAAGGTTTGAGCCAGCTTTTGAAAACCATCGAACGCGTGCGCGGAAACTTAAATCCGTCGCTGGAGATTCAGGGAATCATCCTGACGATGTTCGACAAGCGGAATAATTTGTCGGACCAGGTTGCCGCCGATGTGCGCGAACATCTCGGTGATAAAGTTTATCGCACCGTGATCCCGCGCAATGTGCGCATCTCCGAAGCCCCGTCTCATGGTCTTCCGGCGCTTGTCTACGATCTGCGATGCCCCGGTTCGCAGGCTTACATCAAACTCGCGGGCGAACTCATTCAGCGCGAGCGCGCACGGATTGCGGCATGAGCGCGGAGGCGAAGATGGCAGACGAACATCGCAGGCATGGTTTGGGCCGCGGTCTTTCCGCATTGATCGGTGATGAAGTGCCGGTGGCGCCGAAGGTTGCCGAAGTGCCGGGAAAAAATCCGCGCACGGTGCCGGTCGCGTTTCTGCGTCCGAACAAATTCCAGCCGCGCAAAACATTCGCAGCGGAAGAACTGCATGATCTCGCGAACTCGATCCGCGAGAAGGGCGTTCTTCAGCCCATTCTCGTGCGTCCCGTCGCGGGCGAGGCGAATGCCTATGAGATCGTCGCCGGCGAACGCCGCTGGCGCGCGTCGCAGATGGCGAAGCTTCACGATGTGCCGATCGTCATCCGCGAAATGTCGGACGGCGAGTCGCTCGAACTAGCGATCATCGAAAACGTCCAGCGCGAAGACCTGAACGCCATCGAAGAGGCAGCCGCCTATCACGAGCTGATGGACCGGTTCAGCTACACTCAGGACCGGGTGGCGCAGGAGGTGGGCAAGTCCCGCCCCCACATCGCCAACACGCTGCGGCTTTTGAAGCTGCCCGAGTCGGTGAAGGCGATGGTGCGCGACGGGCGGCTGACCGCCGGCCATGCCCGCACCCTGATCGGTGCGCCGGATGCCGAAGCGCGGGCGAAAGCCATTGTCGATTCCGCGCTCAATGTCCGTGAAGCCGAACAGCGTTCACCTACCAAATCTGGGAAGCCTTCCGGCGGTTCTGCGAAGGATCCGGACACCAGAGCCCTGGAAGCCAGCGTTTCCAATATGCTCGGGCTGAAAGTTCAGATTGTGGACAAGGGCAAAAGGGGCGGCGAGCTGCGGGTCGAATATCGCACCCTGGAGCAGCTGGACGATGTCATCCGCCGGTTGAGCAAAGCCTGACAAGCGCTTCGATTCGCTAGAAATTAAGTCTGCTATTTCAATTGGTTAGCGCTGGGCCGCGAGGTCGAGCGCGGCTTTCGGATCGATCCGGCCGTCATACAACGCCCGGCCGATGATCACCCCCAAGATGTTGGGTTCGTGAGCGGCCTTCAGGCCCTGAATGTCTTCGATCCCGGCGACGCCGCCGGAGGCGATGACCGGGATTTTCACGGCACGGGCGAGCGCCGCGGTGGCTTCTACATTCACTCCGCCGAGCATCCCGTCCCGGGCGATGTCGGTGAAAATGATGGCCGCCACCCCGACGTCCTCGAACCGCCGGGCTAGGTCGGCCACGTCCAGCTGAGAAGTTTCCGCCCAGCCTTCCACGGCGACCTTGCCATCCCGCGCGTCGATGCCGACGGCGATCTTGCCCGGAAACTTGTGTGCGGCGGTTTTCACCAGCGCCGGATTTTTCAGCGCCGCCGTCCCCAGGATCACCCGGCTGATTCCCGCTTTCAGCCAGCCTTCGATCGCCGCCATGTCGCGAATGCCGCCGCCCAGTTGAATTGGAAGCCGGATCGCGGCGCGGATCGCCTTGATCGCGTCGGCATTGGTGGAGCGTCCGTCGAATGCGCCATTGAGATCGACGCAGTGCAGCCATTCGAAACCGGCCTTTGCGAATTCTTTTGCCTGCGCTGCCGGGTCGGCATTGAACACCGTCGCCGATTCCATCGCGCCGCGCTCGAGCCGCACGCAATGTCCGTCTTTCAGGTCGATGGCCGGGAACAGGATCATGGACGCCACTTCAAAAAGTTACCCAGCAAGGTAAGCCCAACGGCCTGACTCTTCTCGGGGTGGAATTGCGTGCCGGCGATGTTGTCACGCCCGATCATGGCGGTGAGCGTTTCGCCGTAATCGGTTGTCGCTGGCACGTTCGATTTGTCGTTCGCGCGGAAATGATAGGAGTGCACGAAATAGGCATGGCCATTGGGCGGAATGTTCGCGAGCAACGGATGCGCGCGCTCGATCTTCAGTTCATTCCAGCCCATATGCGGAATCTTCAGCGACGGATCGCGCGGCGCGATCTTCACAACTTCGCCGCCGATCCAACCCAGCCCTTTGTGCTCGCCGAATTCGCGTCCGATATCGGCCAGCAACTGCATGCCGACACAGATGCCGAGAAATGGTGTGCCGCGCTTTATAATGGCGTCATTCAGCGCATCGATCATGCCGGGCAGGGCGCGCAAACCGTTCATGCAATCGCCGAACGCACCAACGCCGGGCAGCACGATGCGCCCGGCTCTGAAGACGACATCCGGATCGGACGTCACCACTACTTTTTGCTCCGTCGAATTTTCCGCGGCGACCCGCGCCAACGCTTTCTCCGCCGAACGCAGATTGCCCGAGCCATAGTCGATAACGGCAACGGTGGCGCTCACGACAGCGCCACCAGAACCGCGCCAGCGGCGATCAAGCCAACACCGAGCCAGTTTGTCGGGGACAGCCTTTCGCCGAGGAATGCGACGCCGAATATCGCCACCAGTATGACGGAAAGCTTGTCGATTGGCGCGACGCGCGCCGCTTCCCCCAATTTCAGCGCGTGGAAATAGCAAAGCCACGATGCCCCGGTGCCAAGGCCGGACAACAGCAAGAAGATGTAGGTGCGTGCAGGGATGCCGGACGGCGATTGCCATCCACCAGTGAAGCTGAGGATTCCAGCCAGCGCGGCAATGACGACAAGAGTGCGGATGAATGTCGCGAAGTTGGAATTGATATCGGCGACGCCGACTTTTGCGAAGATCGCGGTGAGCGCCGCGAAGATCGCAGACAATACGGCCCAGAACAGCCAGTTTCCTGTCAGCGCATTCATGCCGCGTCGTTTTCCTTATCCCAGAAGAAGGTCAGATAACCGACGCCGATCACTAGAATCCAGAACGCGATATTGAAGAGAAGCGCCGTATCGTGCGCGAGCCAGCTATCGTTCAGCGCGAGATAATATCGAATGAGCGGAGAGGGGTGCGGCAGTGCCTGCATCTCATGCACGGCCTCGAATCCGACATTCGTTTCCAGAAGCATCTTTCCCAGAAACAGCAGCATCCCTAGCAGATAAACCCCGAAAGCGAACACCTTTATCGCCGTGCGCGCGCGATGCAGGAAATAGTAAAGGCCCACCACCATCGCGAAGTTGATGGTGATGACCTGCGTGAAGAGGCTGATCTCGTTCTGGCCAACGGAACGCGAAAGGTTGAGAAGATCGAGTTCGGTCATGCCGCCAGCCCCATGGGATCGCAAGAGCCTAGCATGTCGAACCTCTCGTGGAAGTGCGTTAGTCCTGATCCATCTTCAGCGCGGCGATGAAGGCTTCCTGTGGGATCTCCACCTTGCCGAACTGGCGCATCTTCTTCTTGCCCTCTTTCTGCTTGTCGAGGAGCTTGCGCTTGCGGCTGATATCGCCGCCATAACATTTCGCCGTCACGTCCTTGCGCAGCGCTGACAGCGTTTCGCGTGCGATGACCTTGCCGCCGATAGCCGCCTGGATCGGAATCTTGAACAGGTGGCGCGGGATCAGCTCTTTCAGCTTCTCGCACATGGCGCGGCCACGGCCTTCGGCGCGCGCGCGGTTCACGATCATGGAAAGCGCATCAACCGGATCGTCATTGACGAGAATCGACATCTTCACGAGGTCGCCCTCTTCATATTCCTCGATGTGATAATCGAAGCTGGCGTAACCGCGGCTCACCGATTTCAGGCGGTCGTAGAAATCGAACACCACTTCGTTGAGCGGCAGCATGTAAATGACCATGGCGCGGTTGCCGGCATAGGTCAGTTCGACCTGACGGCCGCGGCGGTCTTCGCAAAGCTTCAGCACCGCGCCCAGATAATCGTCCGGCACCAGAATCGTCGCTTTGATCCACGGTTCTTCGATGAAGGCGATGCGCGTCACGTCCGGCATGTCGGCGGGATTGTGCAGCTCCTTCATCGTGCCGTCGTTCATGTGCAGGCGATAGATCACACTCGGCGCCGTCGCGATGAGATCGATGTTGAACTCGCGCTCCAGACGTTCCTGGATGATTTCCAGATGGAGCAGGCCCAGGAAGCCACAGCGGAAGCCGAAACCCAGCGCGGCTGACGTTTCCAGTTCATAGGTGAAGCTGGCGTCGTTCAGATGCAGCTTGCCGAGCGCGCCGCGCAGATCTTCGAACTGCGCCGCATCGACCGGGAAGAGGCCGCAGAACACAACCTGCTGCGCCGGTTTGAATCCGGGCAGCGGCGTTTCGGTACCTTTGCGCTCATCCGTGATGGTGTCGCCGACCTGCGTGTCGGCCACTTCCTTGATCTGCGCGGTGATGTAGCCGACTTCGCCGGGGCCAAGCTTGTCGACGCCGATCTTCTTGGGCGTGAACACGCCCATCTGTTCGACCTGATAGACGGCATCGGCCGCCATCATGCGAATCTTCTGACCCTTCTTCAGCTCGCCATCGACGATGCGCACCAGAACGACGACGCCAAGATAGGTGTCGTAATAGGAATCGATCAGCAGCGCTTTCAGCGGCGCGTTGATGTCGCCTTTGGGCGCGGGCAGGCGCGTGACCACCGCTTCCAGCACGCCTTCGATGTTGAGGCCGGTCTTGGCGGAGATTTCGATCGCTTCGCTGGCGTCGATGCCGATGACGTCTTCGATCTGCTGCTTCACGCGATCCGGTTCGGCGGCGGGCAGGTCGATCTTGTTCAGCACCGGCACGATCTCGAGGCCGCCGTCGATCGCGAGATACACGTTCGCCAAAGTTTGCGCTTCGACGCCCTGGCTCGCATCCACCACCAGCAACGCGCCTTCGCAGGCGGCAAGACAGCGCGAGACTTCGTAGCCGAAGTCGACATGGCCCGGCGTGTCCATGAGATTGAGGATGTAGGTCTGGCCGTCCTTGGCCCTGTATTCGAGGCGGACTGTCTGCGCCTTGATGGTGATGCCGCGCTCGCGCTCGATATCCATCGAATCCAGAACCTGATCCTTCATCTCGCGGGTCGACAGCGCGCCGGTCACCTGGATCAGGCGGTCGGCCAGCGTGGATTTGC
>JBQCJO010000076.1:0-2803 GCA_051952735.1 Rhizomicrobium sp. | reverse complement strand
AGCACAACCGCGTCATACGGTTTCAGTTCATCGCCGGACAACGGCACCTTGAACAGATCGCGCACCTCGGTGGTGATGGGCTTGATGCCCTGTGTGGTCCGCGCGGCGGCCGCGATAGCGGCGAGCGCGGGCTTGTCCAGTTCCACGGCGTGAACGCGCGCTTTCTCCGCAAGCGGAAAGGCGAAGGTGCCGCAACCGGCAAAGAGATCGGCAACCGCTTTCGCATTCTTCACAATGGCGAACACCCGCTCGCGCAAGGCCGCCTCGCCTTCGCG
Source organism: Rhizomicrobium sp. (assembly GCA_051952735.1). GTDB lineage: Bacteria > Pseudomonadota > Alphaproteobacteria > Micropepsales > Micropepsaceae > Rhizomicrobium. Next base: position 2,528 of record JBQCJO010000076.1, on the reverse strand, counting down.
CGTCGGCTGCAGGAAGGACTCCGGCGGCAATGCCACCTGCGCTTTGCCGAAGGTGACCGTCGGTGTTGCGAACTCGGTCGCGATATTTCCGTTCAGCGTGATGCGCGCGATCTTGTGTGTTTGCGCCCAACGCGCCAGATCGGCGGAAATCGCAGGCGTGAGCTTGCGCGACCAGCGCAACGCGATATCCGGCCCTGTATCCGTATCGGTGGCGTGCGCTTCGACATCTTCGCCATCGTTCAGCAAGGCGTCGAATAACGCGCGCAATTGCCCGGCCAGCGCGAACAGCCGTGGCGTGAGGACGAGACATTCATGCATGTCCACAATCGCGTGACTTTGCGCGGCGTGAAAGCCCGCGCGGACGTCACCGCCACGCTTGGCGATTTTGAACACCGCGCGGCGACGCGTGGCGGGTTTCACTTCGATGACACTGTCGACTTCGACGCTTTCGAGGCCTTGCTGCGCCAATGCATCCACGACAAAGCTTCGCTTCAGCGCGCGATAGGCGTCGTCCGGCATGTCCTGAAAAGAACAGCCGCCGCAGGTGCCGAAATGGCGGCAGATCGTCATGGCTTTGTCGCCACCACAAGAAATTCCCGATTGCCGTCGCCGCCTTTGAGCGGGCTTTCCATTGAGCCGATCAGGTTCCAGCCCTGATCCTCGACGAGCCAGCGTTCAATGTCCGCGAGCGCGGCGTCCTGCGCGGCTTCGTCTTTCACGATGCCGCCCTTGCCGACATTCGCCTTGCCGACTTCGAATTGCGGTTTCACCAGCGCGACAAGCCACGCGCCCTTCTCCGCCATTGCCAGCGCCGGCGGCAGCGCGAGCTTGAGCGAGATGAAGCTCACATCGGCGACGATGGCCTGCGGCTTTTCCGGAATGATCTTGTTTGTCAGGTCTCGCGCGTTCGTCTTTTCCAGCGAAACGACGCGCAGGCCCCTGGCGAGCTTGGGGTCGAGCTGCCCGTGGCCGACATCCACCGCGTAAACTTTGTGCGCGCCGCGCAACAGCAGCAATTCGGTGAAGCCGCCGGTGGAGGCGCCGATGTCGAGGCAGATCTTCTGATAGGGCTCGATCTTGAAGTGATTGAGCGCATGCGCGAGCTTCATCGCGCCGCGCGAGACATAGCCATGCGCACGCTCATACTTGATGCGGCAGGTTTCGTTCAGACTCTGAGATGGCTTGGTGACGCGGCGGCCATCCGAAAACACTTTTCCTGCTTCGATGGCTTCCTGCGCTTCGGTGCGCGTTTTGGCATAGCCGTGCTCGACCAGAAACACATCGGCGCGATTGGAAGAAGACGGCATGGCCGCCGTCAGGCGCTCTCGCGTGCGGCGAGCGCTTCTTTTTCACGGCCCAAAGCATTGAGCGCCGTGGCGACGATGGAGCGCGCGTCGAGATGCGCGGCGGCATACATCTTCTCCGGCGTATCCTGATCCAGGAAGCGGTCGGGAAGTGTCATCGGGCGGACCTTCAGGCCCTTGTCGAACGCGCCTTCCGACGCGAGGAACTGCATCACATGGCTGGCGAAGCCGCCCACGGCGCCTTCCTCGATGGTGATGAGGACTTCATGCTCGCGCACGAGGCGGCGGATGAGGTCTTCGTCCAGCGGCTTGGCGAAGCGCGCGTCGGCGACGGTGGCAGATAGTCCGTAGCCGGACAATTTGTCCGCTGCGACTAGACATTCCTGCAGGCGCGCGCCGAGATTGAGGATGGCGATGGAGGTGCCTTCGCGCATCACCCGGCCCTTGCCGATCTCCAGAATGCTTCCGGCTTTCGGGCGCTCCAGCCCCCAGCCTTCGCCGCGCGGATAACGGAACGCGGATGGACGGTCATCGATCGCCGCAGCGGTGGCGACCATGTTCATCAACTCGACCTCATCGGCCGCCGCCATCACGACGAAACCGGGAAGCGAAGCGAGATAGGTGATGTCGAATGATCCGGCGTGCGTCGGGCCGTCGGCGCCGACAAGGCCGGCACGATCCATCGCAAAGCGAACCGGCAGAGATTGGATCGCAACGTCGTGCACCACCTGGTCGTAAGCGCGCTGCAGGAAGGTCGAGTAGATCGCGGCGAACGGCTTCATGCCTTCGGCCGCGAGGCCCGCCGCGAACGTCACGCCATGCTGCTCGGCGATGCCGACATCGAAGCAGCGGTCGGGAAATTTCTTGGCGAAGAGATCGAGCCCCGTGCCGCCCGGCATCGCGGCGGTGACGGCGACGATGCGCTTGTCCTTCTCCGCTTCGGCGATCAGCGCTTCGGCGAACACCTTGGTGTATTGCGGCGCCTTGGCGACGGACTTGTTCTGCTCGCCGGTGAGCACATTGAATTTCACCACGCCATGATATTTGTCGGCGCTCGCTTCGGCAGGCGCATAGCCTTTGCCCTTCTGGGTCACCACGTGAATGAGGATCGGCCCGCTGTTCGCATCGTTGCGCGCGTTCTCAAGAATTGGGATCAAGTGATCGAGGTTGTGGCCGTCGATCGGACCGACATAGTAAAATCCCATCTCTTCGAACAACGTGCCG
>JBQCJO010000075.1:0-2135 GCA_051952735.1 Rhizomicrobium sp. | reverse complement strand
AGAAGCGGTGTCGCCCCCCAAAGCAGCGTGGCCGTTTGCGCCACAAGGAAGACAGTGACGGATAGCGCCAGCCAGTAGGCGCCTTTCGCCCAATCCGTGGTTCGGGCGATGCGGCGATGCAATCCGACGGGGATGTGATCGTGGAAGAAATGCGCGACCCGCCGGTCCACGGCGAAGCTGACAAGTCCCGCCGCGAGCAGGAATATCCCGAACCAAAGGAGCATGGGCGCTGCTTGCCGCTTGGGAAGGCGGCTGTCAAATGGCCGCCCCAAGCCGCCTAGCCGGGGCCAAAACCCGCCGCTAAAGTTCTCATATAGCTATTGGAAACAGGAAGGCCGGAAGGCCCGGTATCGGAGGATACGCAATGGATTTCGACTATTCGCCCAAGCAACGGGAATGGATGAAGCGCGTCGGCGATTTCATGGACACCCACATCTATCCGGCGGAAGCCACTTATGGCGCGCAGATGGATGAAGCCCGCAAGAAGGGCAATCCGTGGATCGTCGTGCCGGTCGTGGAGGAGCTGAAGGAAAAGGCCAAGAAGCAGGGCCTGTGGAATTTCTTTCTGAACGAAAGCCCGCATGGCGCCGGCCTCAGCAACCTCGAATATGCGCCGCTGGCCGAACTCATGGGCCGCGTGGGCTTCGCGTCGGAAGTGTTCAACTGTTCCGCGCCGGACACCGGCAATATGGAAGTGCTTGAGCGTTATGGCTCGCCTTACCAGCAGGACAAGTGGCTGAAGCCGCTCCTTGCCGGCGAAATCCGTTCCGCGTTCCTGATGACGGAGCCCGCCGTTGCGTCTTCCGATGCCACGAACATCGAAACCAGCATCGAGCGCAAAGGCGATCATTACATCATCAACGGCACCAAATGGTGGTCGTCGGGCGTGGGTGATCCACGCTGCAAGATCATGATCGTCATGGGCAAGAACACGCAGGATGGCGATCGCCACAGCCAGCAATCGCAGATCCTCGTCGAACGCGATGCGCCGGGTGTGACGGTGAAGCGCATGCTGCCGGTGTTCGGCTATGACGACGCTCCGCACGGCCACGGCGAAGTGGAGCTCAAGAACGTGAAGGTGCCGGTCGAGAACATGGTGCTCGGCGAAGGCCGCGGTTTCGAGATCGCGCAAGGCCGCCTCGGGCCGGGACGCATCCATCACTGCATGCGCACCATCGGCACCGCCGAGCGTGCGCTGGAGAGCATGGTGAAGCGCCTGCATTCTCGCGTGGCGTTCGGCAAGCGCATCTCAGAGCACTCCGTATGGGAGCAGCGCGTGGCCGAGGCCCGCATCAATATCGACATGTGCCGTCTGCTCACGCTGAAGGCCGCGGACATGATGGACAAGGTGGGCAACAAGGTCGCTCGCCTGGAAATCGCCGAGATCAAGGTCGCGGCGCCGCGCATGGCGCTGAAGATCATCGACGACGCGATCCAGGCCTGGGGCGGCGGCGGTGTGACGACGGATCCGGGTCTTGCCCGCATGTATGCCGGCCAGCGCACGCTGCGCCTCGCGGACGGTCCGGATGAAGTGCACTGCCGCACCATCGCGCGCCTGGAATACGGTAAGCATTTCCAGCGTCCGCCGAAGCTGGCGGCGGCCGAGTAAGCGTTTCGATTATCGAGAGTTCGATGGCGGGCAGGGAAACCTGTCCGCCATTTCTTTTATGCCGCTTCCGCCTGCGTGGCCGGCGGCACGCGCGCGAGCGTCACAGTGACGGTCGTGCCTTCGCTTTCGACGCTATCGATCTGCATCTCGCCGCCATGCATCTTCGCGAGCGCGCTGACGAGCGCCAGACCAAGCCCGGTGCCGCTCTTGCTCAACATGGGATCGGTGGCGACCTGCTCGAAGGCGCGGCCGAGGCGGGGCAGGGACTCCGCGGGAATGCCGATGCCATCGTCGCGCACCACCAGCGTCACTTGCGTGTCGTCACAAACGGCCTTGATCCAGACATGGCCGCTGCGGGGCGTGAATTTCAGAGCATTTGAGAGCAGGTTCAGCACGATCTGTTTGACGGCGCGCGGGTCCGCGGTCAGCGGAATGCCCTTCTCTGGCACCTCCATCACCATCTGGATGCCGGAATCGCGCGCCTTCTGGGCCAGCATGCGCGCGCAATCCTCGACGATGGACGACA
>JBQCJO010000074.1:0-2823 GCA_051952735.1 Rhizomicrobium sp. | reverse complement strand
AGTGCGGGACCGGAAGGTTCTTCGAGCGCAGGAACTCCGGATTGAACAGTTTGCTCTGATACCGGGTTCCGTAATCGCACAGGACGGTGACGATGGTGTGGCCGGGGCCCATCTGTTTCGCCATGCGGATCGCACCGGCGATATTGATGCCCGTCGATCCGCCCATGCAAAGCCCTTCATGTTCCAGCAGATCGAAGATGATGGGCAGTGCCTCTTCGTCCGGAATCTGGAACGCATCGTCAATCGGCGCGCCCTCCAGATTGGCGGTGACACGTCCCTGGCCGATACCCTCGGTGATGGACGAACCTTCGGCATGAAGCTCGCCCGTCTTGATCCAGGAATAGATCGCGGCGCCCATCGGATCGGCGGCCGCGATTTGAATCTTGGGGTTGTAGGTCTTCAGTCCGATGGCCACGCCGCCCAGCGTGCCGCCGCTTCCGACCGCGCAGGTAAAGCCATCGATGCGACCATTCGTTTGATCCCAGATTTCTTTCGCGGTCGTCTGGATATGGGCGTCGCGATTGGCGGTGTTATCGAACTGATTGGCCCAGATCGCGCCGTTCTTCTCCGTCTTCGCCAGTTGCTCCGCGAGGCGGCCCGAAAGCTTCACATAGTTGTTCGGATTTTTGTACGGCACCGCCGGACATTCGATGAGTTCGGCGCCGAGCAAGCGCAGCGCGTCCTTTTTCTCCTCACTCTGCGTTTCCGGGATCACGATCACGGTGCGAAAGCCGAGTGCGTTGCCGACGACAGCAAGCCCGATGCCCGTATTGCCCGCAGTGCCTTCGACGATGACGCCGCCGGGTTTGAGCGTGCCTTTCATCATCGCGTCCTTCACGATGAAGAGCGCGGCGCGGTCTTTCACCGACTGACCCGGATTCATGAATTCGGCTTTGCCGAGAATTTCGCAGCCGGTGATTTCCGACGCGTGTTTCAGGCGAATGAGAGGCGTATTGCCGATCGCCGCGAGCGAGTCGTGTTTAATATCCATCGACCGAAAAGAATGACGTTCACAAGGAAGCTAGAGGCCCGGTCGGGGCGCTTCAAGGGCGGTGAACGCGGCAAGAGCGCACCTATGGCCCAAAACCACAATCGGCCTTGGGTGGTTAGGCAGCTTCGACGTGCAATCCGAGTGCTGAGACGTCGCAATCCATGATGGCGTCGAAGAATTGTTCGGCGGACGCCTGTGCAGACGAGAAATTGGGTGCAAGCGATGTTCCGTTCGCAAGCGCGAGAGACGTCATGTTCGCGCGTTCGAACCGGGCATGGTGCAACTTCGCACCCACAAAAGATGCGCCGCGCAAATCGGCCCCCGTGAAATCGGCGTCGCGCAAGTCTGCGCCGTCGAAACGTGCGCCAGGAAGCTGGCACTTGGAAAAATTCACGCCGATGGCGATTGCGTTGCGCGCCGACAACGCGGGAAGCGGAAGATCGGCAAAGAAGCCCTGCAATGGTCGCAGATCTTCATTGTCGAGGGTTGCGGGCTTGGCGGCCTTGTCACCGCTGCCCCAGCGCTGATGCGCGTCGATCTCTTTTTTAAGGAGCTCCGCCCGCGCAACAGCTTCCTGCGAAGCATCGGTGACGCAGCCTTTCAGCGCGCTCGGCGGCACGACGAGATCCTTCAACGAAACGCCTGTTAGTATCGCCCCTTCCAGATTCACATTGGGCAGTTGGGCACCCTTGAAATTGGCGCCGTGCAGATTGGCTCCGCTGAAATTCGCGCCATTGAGCTTGGCATTGCCCAGAGAAACGCCTTTCATCGAACAATTGGAGAAATCGACGCCGATCGCAGTCTTGCCGTCATGGGTTGCCTGGTTGCGATCGATAAGGGAAACGCCATCAGGCCTGACAAACATCATCGTCGCCGCACGCATGTCAGCGTTGTCCAGCATCGCGCCGGACAGGCTCGCACCGCGAAACGACGCGCCGCGCAGATCCGCGCGCGTGAGATTGGTGCATCGCAGGTTACAATTGCGCAGATCGGCGCAGTAGAGATTGGCCCGCGCCATGTTCGAACCGAACAGCATGGCGTGGTTCAGCGATGCTCCGCTGAAATCCGCGTCGGAGAGATTTCGGTTCGCCAAATTGAGGCCATCGAGCGTCTTGAGGCTGAACTGCGCACGCAGTCCACCTTGTGCCGCGACATACTTCTCATGAGACGCCAGGATAGCGTTCAGCTCGGCCTGGGTGATCGGCAGGCGTGGTTCGTTGTGAATGTTCTTCAACATTGCGGCGCCCCTCGCGACCGGGCAGCAATCTGAAATGACTCACCGTACGTTTCCGTACTATTTCACGGTATCGGCTCTTTATTTCAAGTAAATCCAATCGCGAATATTGCGAATACTCTTGGCTTTGCTGTCGCTTTTTCGACTTTCGTCACAGTCGCAGAAACGATCTTTTGACGATGCGCGAATCAAATCGCGATGACCGAAGGAGGGGGCGGACAAGGAAAATGGCTCCGCGGGTAGGATTCGAACCTACGACCAGCCGGTTAACAGCCGGCTGCTCTACCACTGAGCTACCGCGGAACATTGGCGCGCCATAGGTGGCGCTGCGCTCGGGGCGTCCCTATATCAAGTTTCGCGAGCGAAACAACCCGTGATGAAGCGGGCCGATCCGACGCCCAGAAAGAAAGGACGCCAACATCGCCCGCCATAAGCTGCGCTTCGGGGAGCGTGAGATTCCGCTACCGAGCTGGAAACCGCTGCGCATAGCGCTCGGCATTGCGTTCATTTTCGGTGGAATGTTCGCGATTCTGCCTGTCCTGGGGCTTTGGATGCTCCCGGTCGGTGTTTTTATCCTGTCGGTCGATCTGCCATTGGT
>JBQCJO010000073.1:0-2458 GCA_051952735.1 Rhizomicrobium sp. | reverse complement strand
GCCCTCGACGATCGACGGATCCTGCGTCGGCCAATATTCCACGACGGCAGCGGATGTGCGCGTCAGTTCCATGGCCCGGTGATGGGCTTCCGGCGACAAGGTGATCACGAGGTCGAACGAGTTCTCTTCCATATCATCGAAGGATTTGGGCCGGTGCTTGCCGAGCGTCAGTCCGATCTCGTCCATCACCTCCGTGACGAAGTCGTCGCGATCGCCTTTGCGCGCGCCTGCGGAGTCGACATAGACGACCTTGCCGAAAAGATGGCGCATGATGTGTTCGGCCATCGCGCTGCGCACCGCATTCTGCGTGCAGGCGAAGAGCACCGATTGCGGCAGCTCCTCGCCGTTTGGCCCCCGCATCGCTTCACCCCTTCAGATGCAGCACACAGAGAAGCGTGAAAAGGCGGCGGGCCGTGTCGAAATCGGTTTCGATCTTGTCCTTGAGGCGCTCGCGCAAAAGCTCGGAGCCTTCGTTGTGGACACCCCGGCGGCTCATATCGAGCGTCTCGATTTGCGACGGCGGCGCATTGCGGATCGCTTTGAAGTAGCTCTCGCAGATCAAGAAATAGTCCTTGATGACCGTGCGGAAGGGTGTGAGCGAAAGCTGCACGCGGCAATCTTCGCTGTCGTCTTCGTGGCGGATGTCGAAGACGAGCCGGTTGTCTTCGACCGAAAGCACGACCTTGTAGGGCCCGCCTTCCGATTCCGCCGGCTTGAAGCTATTGGCTTCAAGAAGATCGTAGATCGCAATCTCGCGCTCTTGTTCGATCTCGCGCGTGCGCCGCACCACTGTGCGCTCGTCCAGTTCGATAACACTGATGCGGAAATCGCTCATGGCCTGTTCAGTCTCGCCGCGATGGAGCGCGCGTGCGCATCCAGCCCTTCCGCTTCCGCCAGCGTGATCGCAGCGGGGCCGATGGCGTTGATTGTCTTCGCATCGCAGGAGAGCAACGTCGTGCGCTTCATGAAGTCCAGCACCGAAAGCCCGGACGAGAATCGCGCCGTGCGCGCCGTCGGCAACACATGGTTGGGACCGGCGATGTAGTCGCCCATCGCTTCGGGCGTATTGCGACCGAGGAAGATAGCGCCGGCGTGTTTCACCAGCTTCAAAAGCTCTTCTGGCTTCTCGGTGGCGATCTCCAGATGCTCCGGCGCGATGCGATCCACCAGCGGCGCGGCATCCGCGAGCTTCGCCACAACGATCACCCCGCCATTGTTTCTCCAGCTTGCACCCGCGATCTCCCGGCGCGGCAACAGCGCCAGCGCGCGTTCGACGGCAACTTCCACCTTCGCGGCGAAATCGCCGTCGTCGGTGATGAGGATGCTTTGAGAAGACGTGTCGTGTTCGGCCTGGCTCAACAGATCGGCAGCGATCCAGTCCGGATTGTTCTTGTTGTCGGCGACGACGAGGATTTCCGACGGCCCCGCGACGGAATCGATGCCGACCGTGCCAAAGACTTCTCTCTTCGCAGCGGCGACATATGCGTTGCCGGGGCCGACGATCTTGTCCACCGCGGCGATGGCCGAGGTCCCATAGGCCAGCGCGGCCACAGCTTGCGCGCCGCCCACCTTGTATATTTCCGTCACCCCTGCCCGCTTCGTGGCGGCCAACACCAGTGGATTGATTTTGCCGCCGCTCGCAGGCGTCACCATTGCGACGCGCGCGACACCGGCAACCCGCGCGGGCACGGCGTTCATCAATACGGAACTCGGATAGCTCGCCGTGCCGCCCGGAACATAAAGCCCGACGCTGTCCAGCGGCGTCCAGCGCCAGCCGAGCGTCGCTCCCGTGTCGTCGGTGAAGCTGTCGTCCTCGGGCAACTGGCGGCGGTGATAGGTTTCGATGCGCTTCGCTGCGATATCGAGCGCCGCGAGCGCATCCTTGCTGCATTGTTTTTCTGCATCGGCGATTTCCGCATCGCCCAGCCGGAGCGTCCGCGCTGTCAGCGAAACGCGATCGAATTTTTCGGTGAGTTCTATCACCGCCACATCGCCGCGCTTGCGGACATCAGCAATGATATCGCGCACTGCCTGCGCAACATCCTCTTCGGTCTCGCGCTTGGCCGAGATCAATGCGGAGAATTGCGCCGCGAAGTCCGTGGCGCGCGCATCGAGACGGCGCGCCACGTCACGAATCCGTTTCGTGTTCGGGACGGCCGAGCGCCGCCCATTCGCCGCTCACATCGCTCAGGCCGGCATCCAACGCTTCGACGTCGAGCTGGATGGTACCACCGCCGGAGAAGAGCAATTCGACAGTGCCGCCCGGGTCTTCCGCACCCTTCTGGGTGAAACGGATGGCGAGCAGGGACAGAACAGCATCCGGATCGCCGCGCATGATCTTGTGCGACTTGGCCGACAGCACACTGTTGAAATAGAGGCCACTGCGGACGCGCAGATTGTCGCCGCCGCGCCGGTTCTCCCATTTGAAGCGGTTGAGCAGCGCAGCAAACCGCCGCGC
>JBQCJO010000072.1:0-2798 GCA_051952735.1 Rhizomicrobium sp. | reverse complement strand
CGCTTTCGTTGCCTCCATCGCGCCGGGCGGCACGCTGAACTGGGTGCGCCAGTATGGCGGCCTGGATGGCCAGTCCACAGGCGCTTCCGTCGCCATCGATCCCAATGGCGGCAGCGTGCTGGACGCGCTTGGACTTCCGCGGGGCACGATCAATCTCAATCAGTCTCTTGATCTGACCACCGCGACAACATTGCGCGCGGGCGACTCGTTCCAGATCAAGATCGCGACGGCCTCCTCGACACGCACCACCACCATCCGCATTGATGCCGGAGAAACGCTCAACTCGCTCACCAACAAGATCAACGCGGAATTCGTCGGCGGCGGCAAAGCAACCGTGAACTATGGCAAGGGCGCGGAAGGATTGAAGATCGCCGTCAATGCCGGCGTCACCGCCACATTGATTCCGGGTCCCGATGGCTTCGATGCGCTTGGCCGTCTCGGAATCGATCCGGGCGTGATCACCAATACCGGAAAGAGCACATCGAGTTCGTCTCCGCCGACCGCGATCGCAGCGGACGGCACCAAAGCGTTCGGCCTCGGCTTCACAAACAATCTCGCGCTGTCGGATAGCACCAGTTCGGGCGCCGTGCGCGCCCAATTGCTCAACGTGCTGTCGGCGATCCGCAACATCTATCAGACGACGAACGCACCCGCGACTTCGTCGACGGGCACGACGGCACAAAAAGCGTCAGGCCCCGCGCCGGGATATCTGACTTCCAATCTGGCAAGCTACAACCTGGCGCTCAACATGCTGACCGGCTCTTCAACGAGCAGCGGCGGCTCGCTGGCCTAGGGAATCCAGACGCGGCGGCATGACGCCCGCGGCGGCAACTTCAGATGACGCTGTTATAGATCATCGCGCCCGATGACTGCGGGCGGGCCATCGGCGTGCGGCCATAGCTGCGCTGCGATGTCTGACGGCGTTCCACTTCGCGTGCGATCGACTGAATGATGCCTTCGCTCGCATTGCGGACACGCGTGACAAGGCGCTGATGGCGCGCGAGCAAATCGTTCATCGTCTTGGCGGAACGGATGAGCTTGTCGCGCAGATCCGGGGCAACGGGCTTGAGCGATGCAGCATTCAAGCCCTGGGCCTCGCGGGCATAGGTGCCCATAAGTTGCTGGAAAGGCGTTTCGATGCTGCGGAGCGCCTTCGCATCTCCACTCTCCAGCGATTTCACATCCGCGGACAACGCTTCGACGATGCGATCCGTCAGCAGGATGAGACGCTCGATTTTGGCTTTGACGGCGTCGCTCACGCGCGCATCTCCTGATGAGCCAGCAGCTGCTTGGTCATCGCCGCCGCAAGGCCGAAGCCGCCACGGGATTCGATCTGCTTGGAATACTGGTCCAGCAGCACCGACCGGAACATGGCTTCGCCCTGTCCACCGCCGAACGGCCCGTCGGTGGAGATGCCCGAAAACATGGAGCCCATGAATTCAGAAATGAAGACACTCTCATATTCCTTGGCCGCTTTCGTCGCCGCGGCCAGGTTGGGAGCGCTGACGGGCGCTTTCGGCTTTGCCGATTGCGCGATGGCCATCGAACCCTGAATCGCGGCGTCGCTCATCCGATCACCTCAATGTCGGCTTGCAGCGCACCCGCCGCCTTGATCGCCTGCAGGATAGAGATGATGTCTCGTGGACCAACACCGAGGGCATTGAGGCCATCGACAAGCTTCTGCAACGAAACACCGTCATGCAGCACAGCCATCTTGTTGCCTTTTCCGTCGTCGACCTGAATTTGCGTGCGCGGGACCACTTCGGTCGTTCCCGTCTTGGAGAACGGCGCGGGCTGGCTGACCACAGGCGTTTCGGTGACCTTGATTGTGAGATTGCCCTGCGCAATGGCCACCGTTGAGATACGCACATCCGAGCCCATCACGATGACGCCCGACTGCTCGTCAATGATGACCTTGGCCGGCTGATCCGGATCGACCTTCAACTGTTCGACATCCGTAAGCAGGCCGATCACGCCGTTGGGATATGCGGCCGGCACGTTAAGACGCACCGTCGCAGGATCGTTCGCCGTTGCAATGGCACCGCCGAGATAGCGATTGACGGCGGCAGCGATCCGCGTCGCGGTGGTGAGATCGGGATTGTGCAGCGACAGGCGCAGCGTCGTTTCATTCGCAAGGACGAATCCGGTTTCGCGTTCGATGATTGCTCCATTGGCGATGCGTCCGGCTGTCGGAACGCCGCGCGTAACGCTGGCGCCCTGGCCTTGCGCGGAGAACCCGCCGATGGCCACTGGCCCCTGGCCGAGCGCGTAGATCTGCCCGTCGGCACCGAAGAGTGGCGTCACCAGCAACGTTCCGCCTTGCAGGCTTTTCGCGTCGCCAAGCGCGCTTACCGAGACGTCGATGCGCGAGCCCTGTGCGCTGAAACCCGGCAGGTTCGCGGTGACCATCACCGCTGCGGTGTTTTTTGTCTGCATCTGAGCGCCGCGGGTGTTGACGCCCATGCGCTCCAGCATCGTCTGAATGGAAAGCTGCGTGAACGGCGCGTTGCGAAGCGAATCGCCCGTGCCATTGAGGCCAACCACGATGCCGTAGCCGACCAGCATGTTGTCGCGCACGCCCTCGACATCAACGAGATCTTTCACGCGGCTGAAGGCGTAGGCCTGCAGCGGAGCAAGTGCGAGAACAGCGGATGCAATCGCGGCAGCGATGCGGACAAGGACGGGGCGGCGTCTGGCCATGAGCGAGTTCTGCTCTTGCTATTTTTCCGCAAGACCCCTTGCCAGAAGCGTGCCGATAAGTCTCTGCAAATATTCTATATATAACAATAGTTTACAAG
>JBQCJO010000071.1:0-5663 GCA_051952735.1 Rhizomicrobium sp. | reverse complement strand
CGCTCTGCATCTTATTGTAGTCGATGATGGCGCAAAGATTGTCGAGCTGGTGATGCGTGGCGCACATCGCGGCTTCCCACACCTCGCCTTCCTGCAATTCGCCATCGCCGAGCAGCGTGTAAACGCGCGCCTGCGATTTGTGCAGCTTCAGCCCCATCGCCATGCCGAGCGCAACCGAAAAGCCTTGCCCCAGCGAGCCGGTGGACGTTTCCACCCACGGCATGTCGAGCACATGCGGATGACCTTGGAACGGGCTGTTGAGCTTGCGCAGCTTCAGCGCCTCGCGCTTGTTGCAGAAGCCGTATTGCGCGCCGACAGCGTACAAGGCGGGCGCGGCATGTCCTTTGGACAACACGAAGCGGTCACGATGCGGGTCGTTGACCGAGTCCGGCCAGAAGTTCAGTTCCGCGCCGAACAGGCAGGCGAGAATATCCGCGCAGGACATCGCACCGCCCGGATGACCGGAGCCGGCATGATAGATCGAGGCAATCGCATGCTGGCGCACGAACGCGGCCGAGGCTTGAAGATCGGTGACGAGGTTCGGCGGCAGCGCCTTCAACGGCTGCTTGCATTGAACCGGCGCGCGCCGGTCGAACGGAATCGGTTGTGCCATATGCCCCTCAAGCCCCCTCAGGCTGCCCGGCGCGCACGCGCCATCAGATCGCTGTAGAAAATGATTTCCGCTTGCGGCGCGAGCGCTTTGGCTTCGTCCGCGATTTCCTGCGCAAAGCCGCGCGACATCACGATCACCACGCCCGGCTTCGTTTCCGCAAGCGAAGCAGGCTCCACCAGCGCGCGGCCATGCCGTTCGCCGACATACTGCTTCAGATGCTTGTCGATCAGTGCCGACAGCATCGCCGGCTCGAAGCCGCCATGGGTGACGAGCGAATCGAACAGCCGGCCCGCGCCCCACATCGCCACCTTGCGCGGCGCCATCGTCGCGATATCAGCGGCGGCGGCGGTAAGCGCGGAAAGATTGCGCGCGCGGTTCGTGCCATATGCGGCAATCAAACGCTCGGCTTCGGAAACCTCGAGCTGGTCATCGTCCTTCGCGCGAACCGCCTTATCGGATTTGCGCGCGACGAGGAGAACATTGGTTCGGTCATTCGCGTCCGGCGCTTCCACGATGTCGAAGCCCGCGGCGCGGACCATGCGGATCAAGGTGCGCGCGGAGAAATGGTAGAGATGCTTGTCGATGAACCATTCCTCGATGATGTCGCTTTCGTCGAGGATGGCGATGTTCGGCGCGTCCAGAACCAGAAGTCCGCCCGGCTTCAGCACGCGCCGGTGATCGGCGAGGACTTCCTGCGGGTGTGCGAGATGCTCGATGGTGTGACATGAATGGACGACGTCGAAACGTCCGCTTTCCAGCGCCGCATCTTCGATGCGAGAAACAATAAGATCGGTGCGCTCCAGATCCTTGCAGGAATCCGCGACGCGCTCGTCGGGCTCCAGCGCCAGAACATGCGCGGACGGCGCAGCATTTAGAAACGCTTTCACGAAGCTGCCGCGATTGGAACCGACGTCGAGCAGCGAGACATTCGAATTGAAGTTGGCGTGGCGCGCGAGCGCTTTCATCGCGGCATCGGTGCGGAAAGCCTTGCCGTAACGCACATTGCCCCAATCGGCGCCACCGGAAACGGCAGCAGCACGGCGCGGCGCGCGATCGACGCGCGGGAGACTCTGTACGAGCCCGCAATGATTGCAGAGATAAATCTTGAGCCCGCGCGTAGAGCGTTCAGGTTCGTAAACCTGCGTCAGCGTTTCATGGTGGCAGAGTTCGCACGGCTCGCGCATGAAGATGGCCGGATAAGTGTTCCCTAACCATCTTTCCGCAACTGTGCTTAATAATTCACTACATACTCGGGCGTTCCGGCATAACCGAGTGTCGCCATCATCCCGCCCGCGATCTCATCGAAACGCTGCGACTGCACCGGCGTGAGCCGTTCGTCTTCCGGGCGGTTGACGTTGTGTGGGCGCGCGAACATCGCGAAGTGCTCGTCGCGGTAAGGAAGATTAAGAAAGTGGAAAAGTCCCTTCACGCCGCTCGGTGAAACATAAAGGTCTTCCAGGCGTGCGAAGTGCGAACGCTCCGGCGGAAGCGCGGCAAGCGACTCTCCAATCACGCGATTCACTTCCGCCCAATGCCAGGCAATGCGCTCGAACTGATCGAAGCCGCGGAACGCCGGATCTTTCGGAATAGGCCACCAATATTTCTTCTCCGGCGGCGGCGCGGGATTGTTCGCGGGATCGTTGAGATGGGCCTGCAGCACCGCGACCGAGCGGTCGTCGTAACATTCGGCGAAAAGCTTGCGGTAATAGGAGCCGGCGACTTTGCGGCCGTCGCGCACCAGATGGACGAATTTCGCTTCTGGCAGCAACGCGGCGAGCTCTGGAATCAGCCAGGAGAGCTTGTTCGATGAATCGCCCCAATGCGCAGCGACGGAATATCGAATCGCGGCGGCGTGGGTTTCGCGCAAAATCCGCGTGGCCTCTGCGCTTTGTGCGAGTCCCATGTAGCGGCGCGCGCCCAGAGGTTGCGCGATATGCACCATGTATTCGTGGTGCATTTCGATATCGCCCGCGGTTTCCAGCACCTTGTGCAGCATCGCCGTGCCCGAACGGCCGCTGGAAACGATAAAAAACGGCTGGGTATCCCGACTCATAAAGAGACAACTCCCGTTAACCTTCTCTTAGCCATGCAGGCTTTAGAAATCGTTAAGCCTGAAAAGGAAGCGATTCGTGGCACCCCTCTTCATCGCGGAAGCCTCCAGCAATCACGGCCGCGATCTCGGCCGGGCGTTGGCGTTTGTCGACGCGGCGGCGGATGCGGGCTGCGACGCGGTGAAGTTCCAGCTTTTCAAGATCGACCGGATGTTTGCGCCGGAGATCCTGTCGCAAAGCCCCAAGCATCGCGCGCGGCGCGAATGGGAACTGCCGGTGGCGCATCTGAAGCCGCTCGCCGAGCACTGCCATACGCGTGGCATACAGTTTTCCTGCACACCCTTTTATCTCGAAGCCGTCGAAGAACTCGCGCCTTACGTCGATTTCTACAAAGTCGCCTCTTACGAGCTTCTGGTGACGCCGTTGCTCGAAGCCTGCGCGCGTTCAGGCAAGCCTGTCGTGCTCTCCACCGGCATGGCGACGATGGATGAGATCGTGCGCGCCGCCGATACGCTGAGGCGCGCGGGTGCGAAAGACATCACGCTGCTGCATTGCGTCTCCGCTTATCCGACGCCGGCCAGCGAAGCCAACCTCTCTGCCATCGCGGTCATTCGCGACGCGACGGGCTGCAAGACTGGCTGGTCGGATCACACGCGCCGTCCCGCCGTGATCGAACGCGCGGTGCATCACTGGAACGCCGCCGCGGTGGAATTCCATCTTGATCTGGATGGCGAAGGCGCGGAATACGCCAGCGGCCATTGTTGGCTGCCGGGCGAGATCGCGCCCGTCATCGCGCGCATCCGCGAAAGCCTGATCGCCGACGGCACGGGTTTCAAAGGCCCGCAGCCTTCGGAAATCGCAGACCGCGAATGGCGCGCCGATCCCTCGGACGGCATGCGCCCACTGCTCCACATCCGCGCCTCCTACAAACCGGAAGCGGCATGAGCGTCACGCCCGAACCCGGCGACCATATGCGCATCGTGGCGGTGATCCAGGCGCGCATGGGCTCCACGCGCCTGCCCGGCAAGGTGCTGAAGCCCGTCGCAGGAAAGCCGCTGCTCTGGCATATCGTCCATCGCCTTAAGCGCTCGGCTTTCATTGAGAAACTCGCCATCGCGACCTCCACCGATCCGCGCGATGACGCGATTGCGGAATGGGCACGCGACAACAATGTCGCCGTGGTGCGCGGCCCCGAAGATAACGTGCTGGCGCGGTTTGCCCGCGCCGCAGAATTGCTCGATGCCGACGTGATCGTGCGCGTGAACGCCGATGCGCCTTTCATCGACGCAGCCTTCATCGATCACCTCGTCACGGCACTTCTTGAACAGGACGGCGATTACGTTCTTTTGGAAGAAGGGGCCACAACTGCTCATGAAGGGGTCGACCCTTTCACGCGCCGTGCCCTCGACAAGCTGATGATGGATGCCGCCGACGATCCGGCGGCGCGCGAGCATGTCACCGGCTATTTCAAGCTGCATCCCGATTTCGTCCGCATCGCCCGCGCGCCGGCCTATCCCGCGCTCGACAAGCCGGGCGCGCGTCTCACCGTGGACACGCCGGACGATCTGGCCTTTGTCGAAGCCGTACACGAACGGCTCGCCGCGAAAGCAGGCGAAGCCTCACTTGCCGATCTTCTGCTGCTTCTGGAGCGTGAGCCGGAACTGCGGACAATGAACGCGCATGTGAAGCAAAAGCCGATCGTTGCGCATATCGGCGGGCTGGCGTTGATCCGCTGCGATGGCGGCGGCACTTATGGCTATGGCCATGTGAAGCGCATGATCGCGCTGGCGCGCAGCTTGCGCGACCGTGAGGGTATCGGCGCCATGTTCGCGCTCAACGGCACGCCCGACGCGCTGGAGCCGATCAAGGCGGCGGGATTCGAAGCCGGCATCATCGACCGCGAGCAGGACAAGGACATGCTGGCGGCGCTCATCCGCGCGCGAAAGCCCGATCTTCTGATCTGCGACATGCGCGAGGGTATCGGAAAAACCGAACTGGAAACGCTGGCGCGCGATGTTTCGATAACCGCGATCATTGATGACGGCTCGGATCGCCGCCTCGCAGCCGATGTGGCTTACTATCCGCCGGTGCCGCAGGCATCCGTTCTTGACTGGACCGGCTCGGATTGCGTCGCGCGGATCGGCTGGGAGTGGGCCTTGCTGGGGCTGACGAAGATTGTGCCGATGACCCGCGCCCGCTCCGCGCGGCCAAGCCTGCTCGTCACGATGGGCGGCAGCGATCCTTTCGAGCTCACGCTACGGACCGCGCGCGCTTTGGCGAAGCTCGATCCGGTATTTCGCGCCCGCTTTGTGATTGGACCCGGCATGAAGAACGCGGCGCAAACAGCCAAGCGCATCGCCAGCCTCGCGCCACATTTCGAGACCATTGAAGGCGCGGACGATCTTACGACGGAATTCGCCGCGAGCGATCTGGCGCTCACCGCTTTCGGTGTGACGGCCTATGAACTGGCGGCTTATGGCGTCCCGGCGCTTTATCTTTGTCTCAGCGAGGACCACGCGTTGTCGGCTTCGGCCTTCGAGCGCGCGGGTATCGGTATGTCGCTAGGCGTCGCCAGCACGGCCGAAGATTTCGATATCGCGAGCGCCACCTGGGCGCTTCTGAACGATTCCACGCGTCGCCGTGACATGCATGCCGCGGGGCTAATGGCGGTGGACGGCGAAGGCGCGGCGCGCATCGCATCCGATCTTGCGCAATCCCTCAAGCAGCGGCGCAGCGCGATGCCTAGCCGAATTGCGAGTTGAGCGCGGCGAGCGCTTTTTGAAAGCCGCCCGCCCAATCGCCAGCCACATCCGGCATTATGCAATGCGCCGCGGGAGCGAAGGGCTCATGGTCGCAACCGAAGCTGGTCCACGCCGCATCGCGCTGAATCTTGTATGTGGGAACGCCCGCGCCTGCCGATAGCCAGCACACCGCGGTCGGCGCGCTGACGACGGCATCGAGTGCCGATACCAACGCGCAGGCACGATCCAATTCCTGTT
>JBQCJO010000070.1:0-4842 GCA_051952735.1 Rhizomicrobium sp. | reverse complement strand
CACCGGTGTCGAGGATAAAAGTGTATGGGCCTTTGCCGTCCACCGTCGCCTGCAGATAGATGTGATTGTTGAGCAAGCGGAACGGCACGGTGACGCTGCCGCCGTCGATCGTGGCGCCGGCAGGCGGCGCGGTCGGGCGCGAATAGGCGGAGAGCGGCTGCACGGCGCCGAACGTCACGCTCTTCAATGTCAGTGTGTCGTAGCCGTCCGGACCGACGCCGTTGTCGAACACGATCTTGTGCGGAAGATTGACGCCGTTCTCCTTGCGGTAGTCCGAATAGAACGTGCGCGTGTCGAAGAACTGGCGCGGCTCGGCGGTGCGCGTCAGAAGATGGGTTTTGGTGTCAAACCAGGCATCGAATTTTGTGCCGTTCTTCGGCGTGACGACGAGATGATCGTTCGACTTGCCGTCGATATTCTCCTGACCGGCGTAGCTGATCGCCGCGCCGCCATGATCCGGCTGCCACCACGCATTCGCGTTGAGATAGGCTTCGTTCACCGCCACCGCGATGCGGTCGCCGCCTTCCTGCGCGGTGAAGGTGCCGGAAAGATCTTCCATCCACGGCGTCTTGCCGTCGAAGCCGCCGCCGTCACCGATCGCGCTTGCTCTGCGGGATTCGACATAGGCGCCGGTTGCGATGTCTTGCGTGCTGTGCGCGGCACCGGTGAGGCCTTCGCCGGAATACGCATATTCGAAACGCGCCGTGCCGCTGGCCGGAAGATTTCCGACGGCGGCATGGTTCGCTTTCAGAACATCATTCACCGGATCGGCGGCATGCGCCGGCACGAAAGATAGAATCGGCAAAACAGCGACAGACGCACGCAACAAACTTCTCACGACGAATTCCCTCTCCGGTTGAGCACCCCACGGCATTTTGCAGCTAGGTGCCGCACCGGAAGATTACAAGCATCCGCCGCGCATGGCTGGCGCGATCACGCGGCTTTTGCCGCCGGAATCGGCATGCGCATTCCGATGGCGAGGCGATTCCACAGATTGATCGTTCCGATCAGCAGCGTGAGATTGGCGATCTCGGCGTCGCTGAACTGCGCGTTGACTTCGCCGTACACATCATCCGGTGCGTGCGTCTGCGAGATCAGCGTCAACGCTTCGGTCCATGCCAGCGCGGCGCGTTCGCGCGCGGAGAACAATTCCGTCTCGTGCCAGGCATCGAGAACGTAAAGGCGCTGCTCTGTTTCGCCACCCTTGCGCGCTTCCTGCGAGTGCATGTTGAGGCAATAGGAGCAGCCGTTGATCTGGGAAGCGCGCATCTTCACCAGATGAATCAGCGACGCTTCGAGACCGCATTCGTGGAGGTACTTCTCCATGTCCCGCATCGGCTTGATGCCGCCGGGGGCTGCTTTGTAGGGATTGAGGCGTTCGCTCATGGGGATCTCCTTTTCTGTTCGGGATAAAGACGTTTCAGTTGAACGTCCTGTGACAATCACCTCCCAAACCTTTCCTCCCCTGTAAACGGGGAAGGAAAAGACAACGCTTCGCAGCGTTCCGGTTCTCGGATTTTGGTTCGGACTATACGCCTGCTCTGAAACATTGAGGGCGGTGCGGGACGCCGGAAAGGCGTGTGCACCAGAGAGGTGCTCTTCTTTCGAAGAGCGGTGAAATGGGAAGCCTTCTTTGGCATCCCGCACCCGGCGCTTTCTGTCCGCGGGTCCGATGGCCACTTCGCTACTTTCAACATCGCTCGACAGGTCGCTTGCCATTGCGATTATCCGGTTCTGACCGGGCCTGTGGTCTTGGCGAGGATTTCGCGCTGCAGGACATTCTCCTGCGGCTGCCTTCCGGGCGATCCCTGTCGGGCGCGTGGCGGCAGCGGTATCGGATCGCGACCTCCGCTTCTCAAAGCCCTCGTTACGAGCTTCCTCGGCGGACGCCGATCCCACCCGGCGATCAGGACGGTCCGGACCGCCCCCTCATGGGTGAGATGGCCATAAAGATAGAACATAAGAAGAACAAGTCAAGCGATCTTGTGAAATTTATCCACAACACCGGACCGGCACTGGAAAAACCCGCTGAATCAAAATATTTTCAACTTCGCTACAGGTCACCCTTGCATAGTGCGAAGTTAGTGCTAGATAGAACTTCGTAATAGCAAGGGAGGCGGAAACAGGCGCGTCGTGACTGAAGAGACCCAATACACGCGCAAATTCCGTAAAGAACTCATGGCCGGGCTTTCATCGCTCGTCCTGCTGGCAGTGCTCGCCCGCGCGGGACGTGAAATGTACGGATACGAAATCGCCAAAGCCGTGAAGGCGGAAGGCGAAGGCGGATTGATCTTCAAGCAGGGCGCGATCTACCCCGTCCTGCGTTCTCTGAACTCGCTGGGTTTGCTCGAAAGCCGCGTCGAAGCGTCGGCCTTCGGTCCTCCGCGCCGCTACTACAACATCACCGGCGAAGGGCTGAAAGCGCTGAACGACTGGCAGGGCGCCTGGCACGACATGCGTGAATTCGTGGATGACGCATTGAAGGCGGGCGGGAGCCAGCATGCCTATCAGCCAACAGCCTGAGACGGTCAGAGACTATCTGAACGCGCTTACACAAGCGCTGCGGGCCGAGAAATGCCCGCCGGGTCTGATCGTCGATGCGCTGAACGATTGTGAGGAACATCTGCGCAATGAGATCGCGCAGAATCCAGGCGTACCCGAAGCGGAGGTGCTGGCTTCCGTCGTCGAGACATACGGAACGCCAGCGGAAATCGCGGAGGAGTATAAATCCATGGAAGCGACACTTTCCGGCGCGGGGCCCTTCCCCAAGTCCGAACAGCCGCAGGATGAGCGGCCTTATGGCTTCTTCAACGTCATTTCGGACCCGCGCACCTATGGCGCGCTCGTCTACATGCTGCTGTCGCTTGCGACGGGCATCTTCTAGTTCACCTGGACCACGGTCGGCATCTCGCTGACGGTCGGTTTCGCCATCCTCATCATCGGCATTCCGTTCGCCCTGCTCTTCATCGGTTCGGTGCGCGTGATCGCGCATATCGAAGGCCGCATCGTCGAAGCGCTGCTTGGCGTGCGCATGCCGCGCCGCCTGCCCGTGACCACGGCGGCGGAGGAAACCGTGTGGGCACGCATCCGGGACGCGCTCTCCGATGTGCGCACCTGGTCGTCCATGCTTTATCTGCTGCTGATGCTGCCGCTCGGCATCGCCTATTTCGTGATCGCCGTCGTCGGCCTTGCCTGTTCCATCGGCATCACCGGTGGCGCGCTGGCGGGCCTCATCACCGGCCATGTGAACATCCAGATGAACGACAACCCGTTCCTGCAGCATTTCCTGCAGACGGCGCCGGGCCTTGTGGTCTTCGCGATTGCCGGCCTGCTGCTGTTCTTCGTGGTGCTGCACATCGCCCGCGGCATCGGCGCGCTGCATGCCCGCATCGCCGAGCATCTTCTCGTCCGGTTGTAATTCCCCCCTTCAACCGAGACGAACCATGCGCGTCGTGGACCACCACGGCGCGCTTTTTTTGACGGTAGACGCGATAAGTCGCGGTTCCTGAGGCCTCCGGCTCGCTATAAGGGAGGCATGCTGCTCCCTCGCCGCCACATTCGAATTGCCCGCATTCTGTCGCGGCGCTGGCAGCGGCGGCTGATCTTCACGGGCGGCGCATTGATCGTGGGCCTGGTGGCTGTCGGGTTGGCGCGCGCCGCCGACATGGCGATGCACGACTTCCAGCAGATCGTGCGCCATGTTCCCTACATTGCGCTGGCTCTGACGCCGCTGGGTTTCGGGCTGATCGCATGGCTCACCGATCGCTACTTCCCGAACACCGGCGGCTCCGGCATTCCCCAGGCCATCGCCGCGCGCGCTCTCAAGACGACGGAAGAGCGAAAACGCCTCGTCAGTTTGCGCGCCGCCATCGGCAAGATCCTGATGACGCTTCTGGGACTGCTGGTCGGCGGTTCCATCGGCCGCGAAGGTCCGACGGTGCAGGTCGGCGCCTCGTTGATGTTCGAGATCGGGCGTCTCACGCCCAAACGCCAACCGGGTCTTATTCTCGCGGGCGCTGCCGCCGGTGTCGCGGCGGCGTTCAACACGCCGCTGGCCGGAATCGTGTTCGCTATCGAGGAAATCAGCCGCAGCTTCGAAGTGCGCACCTCCGGCCTCATCATCGGCGCGGTGATCCTTGGCGGCATGACCTCGCTCGCGCTGCTGGGCGATTACACCTATTTCGGATCGACCGCGGAGATGCTGGGTTCTTTCACCGACTGGCTGTGCGTTCCAATCTGCGGCGTGCTCGGTGGAATCTTTGGCGGCTGTTTTGCGCGCATCCTGATCGAAGTTCCACGGAACATCCCAGGACGCTTCGGAAACTGGATGAAGACTTACCCCGTACTCTTTGCCGCCGCTTGCGGATTGCTCGTGGCGATCTGCGGCTATCTTTCCGGCGACACCATCTGGGGCACGGGCTACGCGCAGGCGCGCGGACTGGTGCATGGCGTCAATCATCTGGGCTGGCAGTTCACGCCGCTGAAGTTCCTTGCGACGGTGTTGTCGTCGGTGAGCGGCATTCCGGGGGGCATCTTCTCGCCGTCTCTATCGGTCGGCGCGGGCTTTGGCGCGGACGTCGCCCGCTTCTTTCCGTCCGCGCCCATGGGCGCGATCGTGTTGATCGGCATGGTCAGCTATTTCGCGGGCGTGGTGCAGGCGCCGATCACCAGCTTCGTCATCGTTTCGGAGATGGTGGACAATCACCAGATGCTCGTGCCGCTGATGGCGGCCGCCCTCATCGCCAACGCATCGTCGAAGCTGGTGTGCCGCGAGGGTGTGTATCACGCCCTCTCCCGCCGGTATCTCCCGGAACCTTCGGCTCCGAGTCGCGGGGCCCGACT
>JBQCJO010000069.1:0-8882 GCA_051952735.1 Rhizomicrobium sp. | reverse complement strand
ACCGAATGGGCAAAGCAGGCCGGTGTGCCCGCCGCACAGATCTACGCCTATCTCACGGGCAAGGCGCGTACCCTTTCGCCCGATACCGCAAAGAAACTGGCGCGTGCCGCCGGCGTGCGCGAAGAAGATCTGTTCAAATGATTTCGGTCGCAGAGGCAGAGACGCGCATCGTCGCGGCATTCCGTCCAACGCAAACCGAAACCGTCGCCATCGCCGACGCAGCGGGACGCGTTCTTGCCGCAGACGCCGTTGCGAAACGCGACCAGCCGCCCGCGCCCGTTTCCGCGATGGACGGTTATGCGGTGCGCGCCGCCGATGTCGCCAATGTTCCCGTGAGCTTGCGCGTGATCGGATCGGCCCCGGCGGGCCATCCGTTCGACGGGACAGTAGGCACCGGAGAGGCGGTCCGCATCTTTACCGGCGGCGTGGTGCCGCGCGGCGCTGACAGCATCGTCATTCAGGAAAACACCGAAGCTTCGGGCGACAATGTCACGATAAAAGCCGCCGCAAAGACCGAGCAACATATCCGCAAGGCGGGACTCGATTTCGCAAAGAGCGATGTTCTTGCGCCCGCGGGCCGCAGGCTCACCGCGCGCGATATTTCGCTGCTCGCCGCCGGCGATTTTCCGGAAGTTTCGGTGCGCCGTAAACCCATCATCGCTTTCGTCGCGACAGGCGATGAGCTTTCGCGCCCTGGCGAGATGCGCAGGCAAGGCGGCATCGTCGCCTCCTCGGGTTATGGATTGGCCGCGATGATTGAGCGTTGGGGTGGGACCTCCCGCGATCTCGGGATTCTTCCTGATACTGTCGAAGCGATTTCCAAAATCTCCGATCTGACAAAGGACGCCGATCTCATCGTCACACTTGGTGGCGCATCTGTCGGCGATCACGATCTCGTTCAGAGGGCTCTTGGACCGCAAGGCTTCGCGCTCGATTTCTGGAAGATCGCCATGCGGCCAGGCAAGCCGCTGATCTTCGGCAAGCTTGGTGACACGCCGCTGCTCGGCCTGCCGGGCAATCCGGTCTCGTCTCTTGTTTGCGCGATGCTGTTTGTGAGACCCGCCATCGCGGCGATGCTGGGGACGGATGTGAAAAACGAATTGCATTCCGCCAAGCTGGTGGACGATCTGCCGGCGAACGACCAACGCCAGGATTATCTCCGCGCGCGAACGGAAGTTCGGGGCGGCGAACTCTATGTCGAGGCTTTCACGATTCAGGATTCCTCGATGCTGAGCATTTTGGCAAAGGCCAATGCTTTGATCGTACGATCGCCCAACGCCCCCACCGCCAAAGCAGGCGATACGGTCAGCATTCTCCCGCTCGAATAGACGCTCGGACTACCGGCATTACGGAGTGCCGGGCTCGAAAGGCCACCAGGCCGTTACCAGCAGGAACATGCCCACCGCTCCCGCATCGTCGCTGAGCGGCGCCAGGAGCGTTTCCTGATAGAGCCATGTGCTGTCGGCGTAAGACATGCGTCCGTGCACGCGCAAAGGCGCCTGCGCGGATGTGACGAGCTCAAGCGCATGACGCCAGCGCCGCTCCATTTCGAGCGGCAGGAATTCCTGGAGCTTCCGATGCGCGACGGCGCCGTAACGCTCGCGCACACGCTCGCCCGTCAGACGGACAACATAATCAATCTTGCCGTCATCGCGGACGCGGCTCTCGATGAGGCTCACGTTCGTGATGAAATCTTTCATCCCCCGCGGAGGAAGATCTTTGAAGGACGGTAGAGCTTTCGCGCCGCGCCGCTCGTTCCAGTAGGCCAGTCCGTTGCGTGTCGTCTCGTGCTCGAAAGCGAGCGACCAGTCATAAGACACTGGGGGCAAGTCGGGGCGAGACTCGGCGGCTTCGGGCATGAGCCCAAATCTACCAAGGTGACATCAGTCAAAGGTTAACATTTGCGCGGCGATTGATGTGAAGCGCCCGCCCAAATAAGCGGAAGGCGGAGGCCTTCCGGCTCCGCCTTCCATTTCAGAATCTGCTCGATCAGAACGTGATCCAGATGCCGTTGCGCCAGTAGCCGCGGCCGTCGTGTTCGTGCCAGCGATAATGCTCGCGATGGCGCCAGCGCCAGTTGTTGTCATGCACCACGATGCCGAATCCCGTCGGGTAGGCGTAGTGCTCACGCGTATGCCAGCAATCGCCATAGCGATTCCACACCACATACGCGGATGCGCTGGTTGCGGTGATCGCCAGCGCGCCGGCGCCGATCAAACCCGCTATCAATGTTTTTCCGAATCTCGTCATGCTTCTCACTCCTAGCGGCCAACCGTGCGGTCGGCCCAAGAAGCCCCTCGTCGCGGTCAGAACGGCGTTCCAACGCAGGCCGTTCCGCAAGAAACCTTTCGGAACAACGGGATTGACCCCCTTCCAGAACTAAAGTAGAACGATTCTCCGTGTTTCGGATTTGTTCGGCCCTGATTCGTCTTGATTCATGGGGGACGCGCCGGGAAAACGGGAGAAAAGAGATCATGCTCACGCGCAAGCAATACGAACTTCTGATGTTCATCCATGAACGGGTGCGCGAAACCGGCATTCCACCGTCCTTCGACGAAATGAAGGACGCCCTGGACCTGAAGTCCAAGTCCGGCATCCACCGGTTGATCACGGCTCTGGAAGAGCGCGGATTCCTGCGCCGCATGGAAAAGCGCGCGCGTGCGCTGGAAGTGATGAAGTTGCCGGAGAACGTGGCGGAGACGCAGCGGCCCGCCACCACACGCAGCCAGGCGCAACGGTTGGTGCACCCTGCCCGCCGCGGTGCCGACAATCGTGGTTCGGCCGATGCGCGCAATGCGGGTGCTCCGCGCCGCACAAATGAAGGTGGCGAAGGTGCAGTGACCGTGCCGGTGCTCGGCCGCATCGCCGCCGGCACGCCGATCGAAGCGATCCAGAACAAGGTGGCTGAAGTCCCCGTGCCCGGCGGCATGGTCGGACGCGGCGATCATTACGCGCTCGAAGTGACGGGCGACTCCATGATCAATGCCGGCATCCTCGATGGGGATACCGTCATCATCCAGGAAGCTGACAGCGCCAACACGGGCGAGATCGTTGTGGCGCTGGTGGATAACGAGGAGGCGACGTTGAAGCGCCTCCGCCGTCGTGGCGACTCCATCGCGCTGGAAGCAGCGAACCCGGCTTATGAGACGCGCCTTTACGGCTCGGATCGCGTGAAGGTCCAGGGCAAGCTCGTGGGATTGATCCGGCGCTACTGAGCGCCGGTTCGCCTCTTCGGCCAGACATTCCATGGGCGTTCGCCGCGCATGTTGCGGACATTTTCCACACGCATATGCTTTCCAAGCCAGATCGCATAGGCGCCATTTCGTGCGACGTCGAAACGGTCGATCACGAGTTTGGCGTCCTTGCAGAGCCCACGTGTGGGCGTCGCGCTGATCACGATATCGGCGGTCACGCAATCTTCGGCCAAGGCCATAGGGCGGGATGCGGCGGCCACGATGGTTCCGTCCGCCGCTTTGGCCACACATCCTTCCGCGTCGCAGTTCACGCTGTCATGGGGTGTGGCAATGGCCGCAGTGTAGTCGCGATCGTCACCATCACGTTTCAACCATTCGGCAGCGGAAAATTTGTCCGTCGGCTTGCGCAACAGCCGTAGCGCGCCGTCAGCACCGCGGATTGCGACTGTCATGCCATCACGCGCAACCAGGATATCCGGCTGCTGCACCATAAAGATGACGGCAATACCCGCCGCCAAAGGTGCGAGCCCCCACCAGCGCCAGCGCACGCGCCAAATGGCGATCCACAAGCCGCCGAGCGACATCAGCACGATGGCACTTACGGGCCATGCCGCCGTGATGGACACAGCGCCCGGCAGACCGGAGACCCATCGTCCCACAACGAGCATGGCTTCGATGCCCCATCCCATGACGATCAACGGCCAGCGATCGAGCCCGAAAGGCATCAGAAACACCGCCAGCGCTGCCGCGGGCATCGCGGCAAAACCCATAATCGGCATGGCCAGGAGATTTCCGAGCACCGCATAGTGGGTGGCACGATCGAAATGAAACGCTGCGAAAGGCGCCGTCGCGACCGAACCGACGAAACTCGTGATTGCAATTCCGCGGAGATAGTGGCGAACGCCGGGCAGCGGCCAGAAGTGCCCTTCGGCGTAGGGGCGCGAGCGCTCCCATTCGGCAACAGCCACGAGCGAGACGACCGCCGCGAAAGACATCTGAAATCCGGGCTCGATGATGCTCTCCGGACGCAGCAGCAACACCACGGTTGCCGCCATCGCGACGGAGCGCATCGATAATGCCGGCCTGTCGAAAAGGATCGCCAGGAGCATCGATGCCAGCATCACATAAGCGCGCGTCGCGGGAACGGCCGCGCCACTGATGGCGAGATAGAACGTGGCGCCTCCGAGCGCCGCCACCGCTGCCCATTTTTTAATGGGCCAAACCAGCGCAATGGACGGAAACAGTGCAAGGAACGCGCGTATCGCCCAAAACAAGCCCAATCCCACCAACGCCATGTGAAGGCCGGCGATCGCCAGCACATGGGCGAGGCCCGCATCGCGCAACGCGGCCTCGTCGTCCGGTGAGATCGCGCCGCGATCTCCGGTGATCAGCGCCGCCGCGATGCCGCCCGTGCTGCCGGAAAGTACGTCGTGGATATGCTGGGTCATGTGCCAGCGCAAAAGCTCGATATGCGCAGCGAGGCGGTCGCTCCAGTCCGGCACGTGATGCGAAATCAGCACCGGCGTACCGAACGAAAACCCAACGGCGCCGATGCGAAGAAAATACGCGGCGCGGCCAAAATCATAATCGCCCGGCGATGCGGGCGACGGCGGCGGCATCAATACAGCGCGAAGGGAAACGACATCGCCGGGCTTCAGATCTTCGGCGCCGCGACGCACCGAAACGCGGATGCGTGCAGGCATGCGGTCCGGCCGGATGTGACCGATCGTATGCGGCGTCAAAACAAGGCGAATGCCCTTGCCGTGAAGCTGCGTGTTATCGACGGATGCGTCGATAGCAACCGGACCGATGCGATGGAAAAGCACCGGCGCGGCAACCCGATCGGTGTGAAGTTTCGCCACTGAAAACCCGATCGCGAATGCCGCGAGCAGACCAAGACCCAGGCGTGCCGCGGCGCCTTCGCTTGCAAATGCGACGATGGCGATGAGCAACCCCGATGCCAGGAAAGGCAGCGCCAGGCGGCTCGACGGTTCGACCGGCAAAGCGAAATAGACCGCAACGCCGGTGCCCAGTGCGACCGGAAGCCAGAGTGGCCAACGCTCCGATTCTCCCAAGAGGGTTTGCCGCAGGCCTTCCCATGCGCGCGCCCACGCCGCGGGCTGGAGAAAGCCCACCACGGCACGCGTTTTCCAAGCGGGAAACGGAGCTACCCCCACGGAACCTTGTTTGCTAGAAGCCTCGCGTCACAACAGCCAAAAACACCGGCCGGCCCCCGAAAGCCCAAAGAGTATGTCTGAAAACAAGAAACCCGTCCTCCGCTTTGCGCCCTCACCCACCGGTTTTCTGCACATCGGCGGTGCCCGCACGGCCCTGTTTAATTGGCTCTATGCCCGCCACACCGGCGGAACCTTTCTTCTTCGCATAGAAGATACCGATCGCGAGCGTTCCACCCCCGAAGCCGTCGCGGCGATCCTCAATGGATTGGAATGGCTGGGACTGAATTGGGACGGTCAGACCGTCTATCAGTTTGCGCGTGCCGGCCGTCATCGCCAGATCGCCGAGCAATTGCTGGCTGAAGGCAAAGCCTATCGTTGCTACGCCACCGCCGAAGAACTGAACGAGATGCGCGAGGCTCAGCGCGCTGCAGGTAAGCCGATCCGTTATGACGGGCGCTGGCGCGATCGCGCGCCCGGACCGGAGCAGGATGGCAAGCCTTTTGTCATCCGTCTGCGTGCCCCGCAGACAGGCGAAACCGTCGTGCACGACATCGTTCAGGGTGACGTCACCTTCGCAAACGAAAACCTGGATGACATGATCCTTCTGCGTTCGGACGGGACCCCGACTTACATGTTGGCGGTCGTTGTTGACGACTACGACATGGGCGTCACACATGTGATCCGCGGCGACGATCATTTGAACAATGCTGCGCGGCAACTGCAGATCATTCAGGCGATGGGTTGGCCCGAGCCGACTTACGGTCACGTACCGCTGATCCACGGCCCGGATGGCGCGAAGCTCTCCAAGCGGCACGGCGCGCTCGCGGTCGAGGCCTATCGCGACATGGGTTATCTGCCGGAAACGATGCGCAACTACCTGCTCCGCCTTGGCTGGAGTCACGGCAACGACGAGATCATCTCCACGGAACAAGCGATCGAATGGTTCAATCTGGAGAGCATCGGCAAAAGTCCATCGCGCATGGATTACAAGAAGCTCGACAATCTGAACGGGCATTACATCCGCATCGCGGACGATCAGCGGCTTGCCGAGGACGTCACCAAGCTGCTCGCCCGGCGTGAACCGCCGGTGATCCTGGACGGCAAAGCGTGGCCTCGCCTGATGGCTGCGATGCCCGGCTTGAAGGAGCGCGCCAAGACGCTGGTCGAGCTTGCGCAATCGGCAGAGTTTCTGTTCACCGACGGTCCGCGCACGCCGGATGAAGCCGCCACGAAGCTGCTGACTCCGGAGGCCCGGAAAGTTCTGACCGAACTTAAAGCCATCTTCAAAGCCGCGCCGGAATGGTCGGCACCTGTGTTGGAAGAGAAGGCCCGCGCATTCGCCGAACAACACAATTTGAAGCTGGGCCAAGTCGCGCAGCCGCTTCGCGCGGCATTGACCGGCAAGGCCAGCTCACCGCCCATTTTTGACGTTCTGGTCGTGCTTGGCCGCGAGGAAGCCCTGTTACGATTGGGGGCTTGGGCCACATGAAATCGACCCGAATTGGCGGGTTAACAGGCGGAAAGAGGTGACGCGGTTAACCTTCACGGGCTAATATTGCTGCAGTGCAAGATAGCGGTTGCGCCGCTTCAGAAGGACCATCCCATGAGAGAGAGCAAGGTAAAGCCGTCCGGTACCGCGACGCTCACCTACGACAACAAGAAATATGACTTCCCGGTCTATTCCGGCACCGAAGGCCCGAATGTCGTGGACATTCGCAAGCTCTATGGCGAGGCCGATATCTTCACTTATGACCCGGGCTTCACCTCCACCGCCAGTTGCGAAAGCGACATCACCTTCATCGATGGCGACAAGGGCATCCTTCTCTATCGCGGTTATTCGATCGATCAGCTCGCGGAGCATTCGAGTTTCCTCGAAGTCTGCTACCTGCTGCTTCACGGAAATCTGCCGAACAAGAAGGAAATGGCGGAGTTCGACCGCGCAATCACGATGCACACCATGGTGCACGATCAGCTTTCAGCCTTCTATCGTGGCTTCCGCCGGGACGCGCACCCGATGGCAATCATGTGCGGCGTCGTCGGCGCACTCTCGTCGTTCTATCACGACTCGACCGACATCAACGATCCGCGCCAGCGCGAAATCGCGAGCCACCGCCTCATCGCCAAGATGCCGACGATCGCGGCCATGGCGTACAAATATTCGGTCGGCCAGCCTTTCGTCTATCCGCTGAACAGCCTCGGTTACACCGAGAACTTCATGCGCATGACATTCTCGGTGCCGGCCGAGGAATACAAGGTCAATCCGATCCTCGCCAAAGCGCTGGACACGATCTTCATTCTGCACGCCGATCACGAGCAGAACGCGTCGACATCCACGGTGCGTCTCGCGGGCTCGTCGGGCGCCAATCCGTTCGCATGCATCGCCGCAGGCATTGCCTGCCTCTGGGGCCCCGCGCATGGCGGCGCGAACGAAGCCGCGCTGAAGATGCTGGAAGAAATCGGCACGGTCGACAAGATTCCGGAATTCATCAAACGCGCGAAGGATCCCAAAGACAATTTCCGCCTGATGGGTTTCGGCCACCGCGTGTACAAAAACTACGATCCGCGGGCGAAGGCGATGCAGATCCAGTGTCACAACGTGCTCAAGGAAGTTGGTCACGAGAATGACGAGCTTCTGAAGGTGGCGATGGAGCTGGAGCGCATCGCGTTGCAGGACGACTATTTCGTCAGCAAGAAGCTCTATCCGAACATCGACTTCTACTCGGGCATCACGCTGCGCGCGCTCGGCTTCCCGACCAGCATGTTCACCGCGCTGTTCGCGCTGGCACGCACGGTCGGCTGGATTGCGCAGTGGAAGGAAATGATCGAAGACCCGCACCAGAAAATCGGCCGCCCGCGGCAGATCTATACCGGTGCCGCGCGCCGCGACTACGTCCCGCTCAACAAGCGCTAACGCGCAAACGCGCCACGCTTCTCCCATGCAAAGGCGAGAAGCGTGCGCGCGGCGCGCAGTGAAGGCGCTTCCTCTCCCGCACCCAGCAAGTGCATCGCTTCGTCCAGATCGCGGATCTGCGCGGCGCGTGCGTCTGGATTCCTGAACAGCCGGGAAAGCGCCTCCGACAAAGCTTCCGGTGTGCAGCGGCTCTGAATGAATTCCGGAACAGCCTCGCGGTCCAGCAGGATGTTCACCAGCGTGGCGAACTTTACCGAAATAAACGGTCGTGCGAGCGCGTAGGTCAGCCAGCCGAGCTTGTAAGCCGTAACCATGGGTGTGTTCGAAAGCGCGACTTCCGTGGTGACCGTGCCTGTCGCCGCAAGCGCCACATCGGCAGCATCGAAAGACGCGAATTTATCAGCGGTGTCATCGAGAATGTGAAGCGGCACCGGCCAATTCTCGGTTAACTCCCGAACCTTGGCGGCAACATTGAAAACCGTTGGCAACACACACACGAGGCCCGGCACGTCGGCTGAAAGTTTGGCTACAGCTTCGCGGAAAACAGGCAGGAGCAGTGTCACTTCGCTCATACGGCTGCCTGGCAAAACGACCAGCAAA